>NZ_JAYRVJ010000410.1:0-5123 GCF_041918635.1 Promineifilum sp. (SeqCode) | reverse complement strand
CGGATCGTCCCCGAATACCAAAACCTGAAGGTGGGCGACGTCATCCTCGACGGCCCACCCGGCACGGCCTACTTCACCGTGGCGGCGCTGGAGCCAAACCGCGCGTTGGCGCTCTACTCCGACACCCACGCGCGCTACCTCTTCCCGCCCAGCATCCGCGACGACCCCCGCTGGGGCATCGGCGGCGAGTTCAGTTGGGTCTTTGTCCTGCAAGAGACGGCGCGCCACCACACGCGCCTTTTCCTGCGGACGCGGGCCAACGCGCGGCCATGGCTTTACCGAGCTTTCATGAGTGTCTTCTTGCCAGTCATAGATGGCTTGATGGCGCGGAAGATGTTGACGGGCATTCAGCGACAGGTGGAGCAGGCCGACCTCGTTCGTACACGATGAGATGAATAGGAGCCGCGCATGATCAACCCCTCCGCCGCCCTCCACGACGCCTATGCCGCCGACTACGACGAGCAGATCGTCGCCTACGAATGCTATCTGGCCGAAGCGCTGTTCGGGTTGAGCTACGACTTCGTCCGGCCCGGCGAGCGACTGCTCGACGTGGGTATTGGCAGCGGGTTGGCTGCCGCGCCCTTCACCAGGGCCGGCCTGCGCGTCTCCGGCATGGACTTCTCGGCGGCCATGCTCGACCTGTGCCGCGCCAAGGGTATTGCCACTGACCTGAAGCGCCACGACGTGGCGCAGACGCCCTGGCCCTACGCGGCAGGGGCGTTCGACCACGTCATCTGCTGCGGCGTCCTGCACTTCCTCGCCGACCTGGAGCCGATCTTCGCCGAAGTGGCGCGGCTGCTGCGGGCCGGCGGGCTGTTTGCTTTCACCACCAAGTCGCCGGCCGGCCCGCTCGCGTCCGGCCAGCACTATGAGCGGCTGCCGGCCGGCGGGTTGGAAGTCTTCAGCCACTCGTCTGCCTATGTCGGGGGTCTTCTCGGGCAATACCATTTCCGGTCAATGAAGACGCTGAGATGTTTTGTCGGCCAGGACATCTTCTACACTTGGGTTGCTCGGAAGGAAGCGCCAGAAGAATGAAATAGGCAGGGACACCAGCATGGACGTTCAAATCCCGGTTGAGTTTATAGATCTGATCAACGGCCCGCCCGTCGCGGCGCTGACTACGCTGATGCCTGACGGCCAGCCGCAGACCACGGTCGTCTGGTGCGACTACGACGGCACGCACGTGCGCGTCAACACCATGCGCGGCTTCCGCAAAGAACGGAACATGCGCCGCGACCCGCGGGTGACGCTGCTCGGCTACGACCCGCGCCAGCCGCTGCGCTATCTGGAGGTGCGCGGCGTGGTGGAGGTGATGACCGAAGCCGGCGCGCTGGCCCATCTGGACGGCCTGGGGCTGCGTTACACCGGCCGCGCGCCCTACTTCGGCGGTTGCGTGCCGGCCGAGTTACAGGCCACGGAGACGCCGGTGCTGTGCCTCATCCGGCCGGTACACGTCGTCTGCCTGGACGCTCGCCAAGTGAAGGAGGCGACGCCGTGAGCCTGCCCATCCCCGCTTCCCACCTCGATCTGCTGACGCGCCCCATCCACGGCGTGCTGACCACCCTGATGCCCGACGGGCAGCCCCAATCCAGCCTGGTGTGGTGCGATTATGATGGCGAGTGCGCCCGCGTCAACACGACGGCCGAGCGCCAGAAGGGGTGCAATATGCTGGCCGACCCCCGCGTGACGTTGCTCATCGTTGATCCCGACGACACCGCCCGCTACATCGAAATCCGCGCCGAGGCGCAACTCGTGGAGGACGGCGCGATCGAGCATCTGGACGAGATCACGCGGCGCTACACGGCTCATCCTGCCTATTACGGGTTCATCTACCCGCCGGAGCAGCGCGACCGCGAAACGCGCCTGCTCTGCCGCCTCCACGCGACCAGGATCACCCTGGACGCTATCCACAAGTGATCTGTCCGAAACACAAGAGGTAAACCATGATCGACAGGCGAGTCGTTTGGGTTGTTGTGCTGGTGCTGACGCTTGCCGGCTGTGGCGGGCTGGGCGGATTGGTCGGCAATGTAGGAGGCGACGCCACCGCCGAGGCGTCCGAGACGCAGGGTGTGATCGTCGGGGGCGTGCCGTCGCTGGTAGTGAACCACTTCGCCGGCAGCGTCGTCGTGCGCGATGGCGAGGCGGGCAAGATTACCGCCAATCTGACCAAGCAGAGCTGGCTGCGCGTTGAGGCCGACGCCCAGGCGCAACTGGATCAGATCGTGATGGCTTTCACCCAGCGCGGGACGGACGTGACGCTCAACATCGAGGGGCCGGATACCGTCGCGGAAGCGGTCAGGACGCCCTCGGCCGATCTCGAACTGCTCGTCCCGCCCGGCACGCGGCTGACGATCAACCAGAGCGCGGGCGACGTGATTGTTGAGCGGCCGGGCGGCGACGTGGCGATTAACCTCGGCGCGGGCAACGCCACAGTCAGGCTGCCGGAAGATGCCGCGTTTCGGTTGGTGGTGACCGGCGGCGTGGCCGACGTGAAGAGCGAGTTCGAGGGCGTCCCCGGCGGCGGCCTGGCCGCCGACATCGACACAACCGTCGGCGACAACCCGACGCAGACGCTGACGTTCAACGTCGGCGCGGGCGATGTGCGGCTCGAAAAGACGCGGTAAGGAAAAGGCTCACGCAAAGAGCGCGAAGAAAGCCAAGAACGCAAAGAAGACAACTCTTTACCCTTGGCCTGAGTTACTTTCGTGCTTGTCCAAGACGCGAACGCATGATATTCTGTATTTCAGTAAATTACTGAAAGAGGAATAGATGATGGAACAACTGGTCAAGGTGACACGCGGCGGGCAGATCACCCTGCCGGCAGCTATCCGGCGCGCCGCGGGGATTGACGTTGGCGACTACGTGGAAGTGACGGTGACGGAGGACGGACTCGTCCTGAAAGCGAAGCAGGTCATCGATAAGGCGCAAGCTTACTTCTGGACGGCCGACTGGCAGCGGGCCGAGCGCGAGGCGCAGGCCGAACTCGACGCGGGACAGAGCCGACGTTTTGACTCTGTTGAGGGGCTGCTTGACGACCTGGATGGCAAGGCGTGAGATGCTGTCGTTCGTCCGTACCGACCGTTTCAAGCGCGCTTATCGGAAGTTGGAGCCGGCGGAGCAGGAGTTAGTGAAGAAGGCGCTGCGACAATTGGCCGAGGATCGCACCCATCCTGGCCTCCGCGTAAAACGAATCAAAGGTACGGACGATATTTGGGAAATGCGCGCGGGCCGTGACATTCGCATCACCTTTGAGATCGGCGACGACGCATATACGCTGCGCAACGTCGGTCATCACGACGCCACGCTGCGTGAGCCTTTTCTTACTCTTTCATGGCCTCGGCCCGCAGCGCCGCCCTAATCTCCGTGGAGGAGAGATCGTTGCGGAACGTCCGCGCCGGGATGGCGGTGAACAGGCCGGCGAAGCCCTCCGGGATCGCCAGCTCGCTCAACTCGTGGAAACCGCCGTCGTCCCCCTCGCGGCCGGCCACCAGGAAGCGGTTGCCCCGGTCGCGCATCTCGGCCAGCGCGGCCCGCATGGCCGCCTCGCTGTCGCCGTAGTAGCGCGGGTGGATGATGCGCGCCGCCGTGTCGAAGCCGACGACGAAGACCGCCCCCGGATAGAGCCGCGACTTCTCCACGAACGTCGGCGCGCGGCCGGCGAAGACCGGGTAGCGGCCGGCGAACTGACACAGCCGGTCGAGTAGCACGGCCGGCTCCAGCGGCGGCTTGTCCACATTGACCGCCGACACTTCAAAGGCCACCGGCCGGCCCAGCAGCGCCTCGGCCGTCTCGGCCAGTTGCGTATGCCCTGTGTGCAGGGGATTGAACGAGCCGGACAGAACGGCCCCCGGCCCAGCGTCCAGCCGGACGCGGCCGTCGGGCTCAATGCCAAAGCGGGTGATCTCCCCCCGCGCCAGTTGGCCGGCCGGAGCGGCGAAGTCGTAGGTCTCGGCCGACTGCCGGTCGCCCGCGCCCAGGGGCAGCGCCAGGCGCTCTGCCAGCCCGCTAGCCTCGGCCAGCGCGTTGAGGATGAGGCCGCTGACCATGCCCTCTTCGCCCGCCCGGTCGCGCGCCCCCTTCTCCAGGTAGAGCGTGTAGGCGCGCAGCCGCTCCGGCGTCCAGGCGGCCACGTGGGCGCGGTGCTCGCCTTTCTTGGGCCGGTCGGTGACAATGGTGGCCGTGCAGGCCAGCCCAATCGGCGACCACAGCTCCAGTTCGCGCAGGTGGCGGGCGCGGGCCAGCGCCCGGCCGGCCATCAGCCGCCCCGTCTCATCGGCCACGTACTGCTCCGGCGCGCCGCCCAGAAACTCGTCGAAGGAGTCGGCGGCGTAGGGGATGAGCGCCTCCAGCAGCGTCCGCGACGCGCCGGGCACGCCCAGCAGATCGGCCAGCGCCTGGCTGCCCGCGCCGGCGGCGGCGAACATGGCCCGCGGCGGGCTGTCGTGGATGGCCCGGATCAACTGTCGGGTGGCGTCGTTCATACGTCTTTCGCTCAGGGCTTGGTGCCCACGTGTACGGCGATGGTGCCGAACATGAAGAGCTTGTATTGTACGTCCACGAAGCCGGCGGCGCGCATTGTCGCGGCCAGTTCCTCCGGCCCCTGGAAGCCCTGGGTGCTGTCGGGCAGATAGCGGTAGGCGTCGGCCTCGCCGGTGACCAGCCGGCCCAGCGTGGGGATGATCGTGTTCAGGTGAATCTTGATGAACGGCTTGAGGAGGTTGTCCTTAGGTGGGCTGGACTCCAGGACGACGACCCGGCCGCCGGGCTTGATCACGCGCCGTTGTTCGCGGCACGCGCCGGGCACGTCGATGACGTTGCGCATCAGGAAGCCGGACGTGACGGCGTCGAACGTGTCGTCGGGGAAGGGCAGGCGGAGCGTGTCGGCCGCCACCCAGCGGATGGTTTCCCGGCCGGGCAGGCGCTTGCCGGCCTGCATCATCTCGATGGTGAAGTCGCCGCCGACGGCGCGCAGGCCGGGGACTTGCTGTTGCCCCTCGTCGGCGATGTCGCCCGTGCCGGTGGCGATGTCGAGCAGCCGGCCGCCGGCCGGCAGGTTGGCCTGGCCGATGACGTAGCGCCGCCAGCGCACATCCTGGCCGAAGGTCATCAGCCGGTTCATGGTG
>NZ_JAYRVJ010000409.1:0-18481 GCF_041918635.1 Promineifilum sp. (SeqCode) | reverse complement strand
CTCTTCCTGGGGCGGCAGGTCGGTCATGCTGACGTTGCCCGCGCCGTCGGTGAGCAGGAGCATCAGCGGCAGCACGTCGGGGTGGCTGTAGGCTTCCTGACGGAAGACCAGATAGGCGAGGTAGAGACCGGCCGAGAGCGGCGTCTTGCCCCCCACGGCGATGTCCATCAGCGCCTTCTTTGCCAGTTGCACCGAGTTCGTCGGTGGCAGCACCAGGTTGGCGTCGTTCTTGTTGAAGACGATCAACCCCACCCGGTCGCGCCGCTGGTAGGCGTCGGTCAGCAGTGACAGGATGGCCCCCTTCGTCGCTTCCATGCGCTCGGCCACGGCCATGCTCCAGCTGGCATCCACGACGAACAGGATGAGGTTGGCCGAGCGTCGCACGCGCACCTTCTCGCGCAGGTCGCTCTTCTCCAGAGCCAGCGCCAAACGGGTGCGGTCGCGACGAATCTGGTGCGGAGCGGCGGCGCGGAAAGTGGCGTCAAAGGCCAGATCGCGCACCCGATCCCCCTTGGGCAAGCGAGACTGGATGTAGCGCCCGCGCTTGCGGTCGGTCTTGGTGCGCGAGCGGCGGCCGGCCTGCTTGCGCGTCAGCCGGTCTAGCTGGGTGTCTAGCCGGCGCGGCGCGAACTCCTGGGCGCTGGTGATCTTCTGGCCGCCCTCCCACCAGTGTCCGTCCTGCGGCGTCTTGGGGACCGACTGCGGGCCGGCCTCGCGCTGGTTGACTTCCGCCCCGTCGGCGGTCTCGTCATCCTCGCCTAAGGCTTTTTTTTTCCCGTGGCGGCCGTCTCCTCGACCTCTTCCTGCCGCTCGCCCATGTCGCTGATGCCCATCTCGCCCTGCACCTCGTCCAGCCGCTCCGACAGCTCCTCGGCCGAGAGAACGGTATCCTGGAACATGCGCCCGCGGATGCGGTGCGGCAGCGCTAACTCGGCGGCTAAAACGATGTCCTCATCCGTGACTCGATCGCGCCCCTGCAACGCGGCATGGGCCTGCGCCCCGCGCAGGATGACCAGATCGGCGCGGTGGCCGTCCACATTGAGCGACGACACCAGCCCGGCGATGGACTGCAAATCGCGCCGCGAATAGCGCACGGCGTTGACCATGTCGCGGGCGCGGGAGATGCGATCCGACAGCTCGCGCTCCCGGTCAGCCCACTCGCGGCGGAACCCTTCCGGGTCTACCTCGAAGGCGATGCGCCGCTCGATGATCGCCACCCGGTCGTGAGTGTCCTCCAGCCCCTCGATCTGTACCGAAAAGGCAAACCGGTCAATCAGCTGAGGCCGCAAGTCGCCCTCTTCCGGGTTCATCGTGCCGACCAGGACAAACTTGGACGGGTGGGAGAAGCTGATGCCCTCGCGCTCGACGACGTTGATGCCCATCGCCGCGGCGTCGAGCAGCAGGTCAACGACGTGGTCATCCAGCAGGTTGACCTCGTCCACGTAGAGCACGCCCCGGTTGGCCGAGGCCAGGATGCCCGGCTCGAAGTGCTTCTCACCACTCTTGATCGCTTTCTCGATGTCCAGCGTGCCGACCACACGATCTTCGGTGGCGCTGACGGGCAGGTCGATGAAGGGCGTCTGGCGCACTTCCGTGTCGATGCCAGCGTGGTCATAGCGGGCGTGGCTGTCGTCGCTCCACTCGTCGGGCCGCTCCGGGTCGCAGTTATAGCGGCTGCCGGCCAGCACGGTGATGTCGGGCAACAGGGCGGCCAGGGCGCGGGCGGCCGTGGATTTGGCCGTGCCGCGCTCGCCGCGAATGAGCACCCCGCCAATGCGCGGGCTGACTGCGTTCAGGATCAGGGCGCGCTTCATGCGCTCCTGGTTAACGATGGCCGTAAAAGGAAAAACCACTCGACGTGCCATGAATAGCTTCGACTCCATAATTCCGGGAAGACACCGCGCCTCCCCTTCTATGCACTCGAATGATTATAGCCCATTGAGCGGGGTGGGCCAATGCGCGCGCTGGCCGCCACGCCCAGGACGGTCTACAATTCGGCTGGTAGTCAGGCGATTCATCGCCGTTCTTCGTGCCGCGAGCAAGAACGACGATGAATCGCCTGACTACCAGCCTTACACCTGTAACCCACGGGAGCAACGAGACATGCGTCGTTTCGGCCTTATCCTGCTCGCTATCATCGTTCTCATCGCCCTCATTCTGGCGGCCCTCTCGCTCCTCACGCCTCCGGCGCAAGAACGCGCCTTCTTCGCCGCCAACCGGCCTATGGTCATCGCCCACCAGGGCGGCGAGGGCTTGCGCCCCAGCAACACCCTGCTGGCCTTCGACAACGCCGTCGCTCTGGGCGTGGACGTGCTGGAAACGGACGTGCACAGCACCCGCGACGGCGTCCTGGTGCTCATCCACGATGACACGGTGGATCGTACGACCGACGGCGCGGGCCGGGTCAACGACCTGACGCTGGAGGAGATCAAGCAACTGGACGCCGGCAACTACTGGACGAATGACGACGGTCAGACCTATCCCTACCGGGGCCAGGGCGTGCGCATCCCGACCCTGGAAGAAATCCTCACCGCCCACCCGCAGATGCGCTTCAACATCGAGATCAAGCAGCGCGAACCATCTATCGCTGACTCGTTATGCGAAACTTTGCGCCGCCACGGTCTGACGGAACGAACGCTCGTCGCCTCGTTCCACGGCCAGGCCATGACCGAGTTTCGCGCCGCTTGCCCCGAAGTGGCAACCTCGATGGTCGAGGATGAGATCAGACCGTTCTACATCCTCAACTTGCTGTTCCTGGGCGGACTCTTCAACCCGCCGGGCGAAGCGTTCCAGGTGCCGGAGTACTCCGGCGAGCGTCACGTGCTGACGCCCCGCTTCGTGCGCGCCGCTCAGGACAATGGCATCGCCATCCACCCCTGGACGATCGACGACCCGGCCGACATCCGGCGCTTTGTCGACATGGGCGTGGATGGCATCATCACCGACCGGCCGGATGTGATGTTGCAGGTGTTGGAAGAAATGGCTACGGATTAGGACGAAAGATACGGATTGTTATCCGTTTCCATCCGTCCCAATCCGTAGCCATTCCTTATCCCACAAATTCAGCCCGCAAGAGGCTACCGCTAGCGGCGTGGGCCAGCCAGAGGGAGTCGCCGGCCCAACACAGGCCGGTGTAGAGGGCGTCGGCAGGGTAGCGGGCCAGTTTGCGGCCGTCGGCCGGATCGAGTTGGAGGATGGCGTAGCACGGCTCATTCGTCTCCCATTCGAAGCGGCCCAGCAGCGGATCGAAGCGCATCGGCCCGGCCACACTGGCCCACAGCGCGCCGTCTCTGAAGTCGATGTCGCCCACGGCCACCGGCGCGGCCACGGATGACCGCACCTCGCTCGTCTCCAGGTCAACGGTGAGCAGCTGCCCGCGCTGTTGGGCAATCGTCCAGAGCGTCCGCCGGTTGCAGGCCACGCCCGACAGCCAGCCCTGCCCTGTCAGCAGGATCGCCCGGTCGAAGTCATTCGTCTCGGGGTTCACGCAGCGGATCATCTCCTGGTCGAAGAGCGATTGCCACAGGGCGCGGCCGTCCCAGGTCAACCCGCTCAGGTTGCCGGGGCAGTGGAGCCAGCGCCCCGTCGCCCGGCCGGCGGGGTCGAGCGCGTAGAGGCGGCCGTCGCGGTAATCGGCATTCCAGAGCGTCGCCCCGTCCCAGGCCAGCCCGGCCGGGCCGCGCCCTGGCGCGGGGAGCGATTCGCGGATGATGAGCGAACTCATGGCACTTCAGACCTGACAGGTGTCGGCGTTGGCGGCCAACGCCAACACCTGTCAGGTCTGGCTGCATCACGGCTTGATGTCGCGGCCCACGGCCTGGGCGATGGCCCGCATCTCCCTGACGAGCTTGGCGAACTTTTCCGGCTTTAACGACTGGCCGCCGTCGGACATAGCCTCCTCCGGCCGCGGGTGCACCTCGATGATGACCCCGTCCGCCCCGGCAGCGATGCCGGCCTTGGCCGCCGCGGCCACGTACTCCCACTTGCCCGTGGCGTGGCTGGGATCGGCGACCACCGGCAGGTGCGACAGGTGCTTGGCCACAGGAATGGCATTGATGTCAAAGGTGTTGCGCGTGTAATTCTCGAAGGTGCGGATACCGCGCTCGCACAGCATGACGCGGGTGTTGCCGTGGCTCAGGATGTATTCGGCGCACATCAGCCACTCTTCGATCAGGCTGCTCATGCCGCGCTTCAGCAGTACGGGGAACTGCGATTCACCCACGGCATGCAGCAGGGCGTAGTTCTGCATGTTGCGCGCCCCGATTTGCAGCACGTCGGCGTACTCACAAATGAGCGGAACCAGCGCCGGCTCCATCACCTCGGTGACGATGGGCATGCCTGTCACCTCGCGGGCCTCGGCCAGATACTTCAGCCCTTCCTCGCCTAAGCCCTGGAAGGCGTAGGGCGAGGTGCGCGGCTTGAAAGCCCCGCCGCGCAGCACGTGCGCCCCGGCTTCCTTACAGGCGATAGCCGTCTCGATGATCTGGCTGCGGCTCTCCACAGAGCACGGGCCGGCCATGACGATGATCTCGTCCCCGCCGATGGTGTGGTTGCCCAGCGGAAAGACGGTGTCCTCCGCCTTGAACTCGCGGCTGGCGAGCTTGAAGGGCTTGAGGATCGGCACAACCCGCTCTACGCCCGGCATGCGCTCCATTTGTTCCCGGTCAATGACGCGGCCGTTGCCGATGACGCCGATGATGGTGCGCTCCTTGCCGTCCGACAGATGAACCTTGCAGCCAAAATCCTCGGCGCGGGCGATAACCCCCGATTTCTCGCGCATGGTGGCGTCCGCTCTCATAATTACGATCATCATTCCATCCCGTCCTTATTCAAATGGATTCCAAGTCTAAGGGGCTAGGGGTTAGGGGCTAGGGACTAGGGAAAAGCGTTCTTCCCTAGTCCCTAGCCCTTAACCCCTAACCCCTATTACAGCGTCATGGCGAAGAACTTGACCGCCGCCTCAATCTGTGACATCTGGCGCGGCCGGATGGGCGGGACGTTGGCCCGATCGGGCCGGAGCGACTTCGCCTCGCGCAGATAGACGTGGACGATCTCTTTGGCCGTGCGCGTCGTGTTCCAGTGGATGAGGACGCGCACACAACGCGACAGCCCACCCGGCACAGCCATCTCGTGCCCGCACAGCAGGGCCGCGTCGTACCAGCCCAACTGGCGCGCGGCGTAGGCCGGGTAGGTCGAGCACAAGTCCTCGGTGGTTGTGAAGTAGACGCTGGCAATATCCTCCACGCGCATGTCGTTGGCCCGCAGGAGTGCCAGCAGCAACTCGCGCGTCGCCTCCAGAATCTCGTCCTGGTTATCGCTGCTGACGGTGATGGCGCCACGAACGCCACGACACATCATCATACGCGGTTGCTCCACCCCACTAGCCCCGTTCAAACCATTCACTTCCACCGGTGTGCTCGTCATGATTGCTGTCTCCTGTCCGCAATTATCTGACAAAATAAAAAACGCGGCTTCATCAGCCGCGTTCTTGTCTCGTCTTCGGGTCTCTTCCGTCTGGCTTACGCTTTGCAGGCCGTGGCGGACTCTCCCGCGCGCAACAAGTGCGGCTGAGTGTCAGCGCCAAAATAAAAGTAAAAGCTCGCCAGTCCGGAATGGTAACCGTTCATACTGTCAGGCATCATAGCATGCCGCGGGCGGCCCGTCAAGCAGCAAAGCGCCCTACGGTGCCAGTTCCTGCTCGTCTAATTTGAACGGAAAAGCGTAGTTGGGGATGAGCGCGACGGTACGCCGGTAGGCCTCGTTGAGCGTTGCATCGACCGGGAAGTAGCCGCTCAGCATCTCCTGCAAGACGATGGAGATGGTGAACTCGTCGTAGAGCCGGGTCATCAGCGCTCCCTGCCCCTCGCGCAAACCCCAGCGCGGCGCGGCGGCGATGCCGTCGCGCAGTCGGGCAACCACCGCTTCCCCATAGATATCCAACAGGCTCAACTCGCTACCGGCCACCGGCTGTGTCCCCCAGGCGTCGATGAACTGGCGCGGCGCGTCGGCCGTGCCCAGCCGCATGGGAACCTTGCGCTCGGTGTTGAGCGCCAGCCATTGGGCGTACCCCTCTTCGAACCAGTACTCGGCGAAGGCCTGGGCCGGTTCGCGGTCGGCCGCGGCGGTGATGCCCAAGCTGGTGATGTTGCCGAAGGCGACGGACGCGGCTCCGGCCCCGCCGCCTCGAATCTCGGTCAGAATGCCCGTATTATGAGCCAGGTAGTTGATGCCGTCTTCGGCCTCGCACTCCGGGCAACTCGGCGCGGCAGCCGGGTTCAGACCCGCCAGGTCGGGCAAGATGGCCGGCGACGTAACGATCATGCCCGTGCGCCCCGACAAAAGGGCGTTGCGGGCGCTGGTGTCAGTCTGGACGCCGGGCGGGCTGAAGCGGTTGATGGTCGAGTAGTAGTGCTCCAGCGCTTCGCGGCAAGCCGGTTCCAGGATCATCACCTCGCCCGTCTCGGCGATGATATGGCAGCCGTTAGCCAGCGCCATCTGCTCGAACGCCTGATGGGTGGTGACCAGGTTCGACTCGGTGGGGATGACCAGGCCCGAGATGATCGCCTCGCGGTCGAAGATGCGCTCGGCGGCCGTTTGCATGGCCGCAAACGTATCGGGTGGGCGCAGGCCGCGCTCGTCGAACCAGTCGGCGCGATAAAGCAGCAGTTGGTGGTAACCGTCGCTGGGCACGGCCGCCGTCTGGCCGTTCACCGTGAGCAGCTCCAGCGCCGCCGGATCGAATGTCTCGCGGCCCAACCGGTCGATCACCTCGTTGGCCGCCGACGCATCGAGCACGCCGCCCGCCGCCCAGCCGGCCGTATACTCGATGGGATGGACGATGAGGTCGGGCAGCGTCCCCGACAGGACGGCCGTGTTTACCAGATCGGGCAGCAGCGCCGGCGAGACGAGTTGCATGGCCACATTGACGCCATACCGGTCGGAGAAGTCAGCGGCCATGGCATCTAGTGCCTGCTGGTGCTCGGGCGACGTCTCGTTCACCCACACGATCAGGCCGCCCGGATTCTCAAAGGCCGGCGTGTCGGCCGTGGAAGCGTCGGCGGTGGGCGCTTCGCCGGTGGGCGTGGGCGCGACCAGCGACAGCGGCGTGGGCGGCGCGGTGGGCGTGGCCGCGGCCTGGGCGGTGGCCGTCGCCAGGCGGGGCGGGTTAGCCAGGTCGACGGTGCAGCCGGCCAATAGCGCAATTACCAGAACAGAGGCGAGGAGCGGGATCAGGATGGCCGGCGAGCCGACCGTCCCCCGGGCCCGACTCACGGCGTGAGTGCTCTTGCTTCGACGATTCATGATTCCTGCGCGCCGCGCGGGCGCGATGATGAGTTCAACAACGGGGATTGTAATAGGGCCGACGTGAGGCGACAAACCGCCGGCCATCCCTTACGGCCGACGCTCATCTACTAGAGGAATGATCCGCAGATTACGCAGACTAGAGAAGAAATCTGCGGATTCTTCCCTCTTACTCTTCCTCGTCGAGGCCGGCCAGGGGCGGCAACTGCTCGTTGCCCAGCAGCCGGCGCACCCGACGGGTCATGCGCGCCGCCGGCTTCTCGCGGTGGGTCGCCATAAGTCGCAGCGCCAGTTCCGAGAGGCTATCGAAGTTGCCGTACTCCTCGCGCAGGCGGTCTCGGTGCAGCGACATCCAGGCGAACAGGTCGGCCTCGGTGCGGCCAGGGAAGGCTTGCAGCAACCCGGACTCACGAATGACCTCGATCGTTGGCAGATAGACCATCTCGTACCACAGGTCGGCCGCTTCCTGGTAGGACACCTCGCGCTCGTCAATCAACTGTAGCTTCTGCCGCAGTTCCTCGATCTGGGCCTGCAACTCGGGGTAGCGCCCGCCGGCAGTGAAGCGGATGTCGTAGTCAGGGTGTGTGTATCGCAGGCCCGTCTTCTCCAGGAATTCGCGCTCCCGGAAGCGGTTCAGCACCTCGTCGAGACTGTCCTTCGCGCCGATCTCGATGTCGTCAGGGAATTCCCACACGTGAGCCTCAATGGTGGGGAACTTGAGTTGGCGAGCCGCCGAGACGCGATGGTTGCCGTCGCGTACGAAGTAAGCATTGCCCACCTGGTACAGTTCGATGGGCAGCCAGCCCTCGGTGTGGGCCAGCTCGGCCATCTTCACCCAGCGGTCGCGGAGCGCATCGTTGAGCGGCAGGAATTCACGGTTCATCTCGCTGTAGCGGCCAACGCTGCCAATGATCCGGTCGAGCGGCACCTCGCGCAGACCACGGTAGAGCGGGCTTTGTTGTCGCAAATTGCGGCGGATGGAGTCGAAAGGCAGCAGGAGGGACTCCCGCCCGCGCAACTTGCTAAACAGACGATCCATTCGCGCCAGCCGTCGCGCGCGTTCATATTCCGAGCGGGCCATACTGCGGGCCCCTTCACCAAGTGCCATAAGCTAGAGTCTAGAGGGGTTGGCACGACTTGGCAACAGGCGAAATGCGCAACACGTCGCACCATTGCTTGTTCAATTTGCCAGACGGCGCTGACCGGTGGGCCATATGGTACAATACCCTCATGCACGACATGCTACGGTTCTCATTCCCTGTTCAAGAAGCGCTGGCCGGCGACGGACCTGTTGTCGCCCTGGAAAGTACGGTCATCACTCACGGCCTGCCCTACCCACAGAACGTCGAGACGGCGCTGATGATGGAGGCCGCCGTGCGCGCCGGCGGCGCGACGCCGGCCACTATCGCCATCCTGAGCGGCCGGCTGACGGTCGGGCTGACTACAGACGAGATCGAATATCTGGGCCAGCGGGCCGGCCAATCGGTGCGCAAGTGCAGCCGGCGCGACCTCGCCATCGCCGTGGCCTGCGGCGAGGACGGGGCAACGACGGTGGCCGGGACTATGCTGGTGGCCCACATGGCCGGCATTGAGCTGTTCGCCACGGGCGGCATCGGCGGCGTCCATCGCGGCCACCCGTTCGACGTCAGCGCCGACCTGCGCGAGTTGGGCCGGACGCCGGTCACGGTTGTCAGCAGCGGGGCGAAGTCCATCCTCGACCTACCTGCCACCCGCGAGGTGCTGGAGACAGAGGGTGTGTCGGTCGTGGGCTATGGCACCGACGAGCTGCCCGCCTTCTTCGCCCAAACGTGCGGACTACCGGTGGATGTGCGGCTGGACGATCCAGCCGGCGTCGCCGCGCTCATTCGCGCCCGCCGTCGCCTGGGGTTGAACAGCGGCACGCTGGTGACCGTTCCCGCGCCGGCCGAAGCGTGCATGGATCCCGAGGAGGCGGAGGCGGCTGCCGCCCGCGCCGCGCGTGAAGCGGACGAACTGGGCATCCACGGCGCGGCGTCCACACCCTGGCTCCTGCGGCGTGTGGTCGAACTGACCGAGGGACGCAGCCTGCGCGCCAACACGGCGCTACTACAGAACAACGGGCGCGTGGCGGCGGAGATCGCCGTGGCCCTGGCAAAGGCGCTCTAGACCTGACAGGTGGGCGGCCATAGATGCGCTGATGAAAACGAGACTCATGGCCGGCCACCTGTCAGGGCTGAAAGCGGCGTTGACAGCGCCGCGCCGCCGCTCTATAATGGTCGCCAATCGAATAGAACAACAACGTCGACGGAGATAAGTACGACGGACAGCGGGCACAGAGAGTTGGCGGCCGGTGCGAGCCAACCCCGCCACCGGCGGAATTCCACTCTTGAGTTGCTCCCCGCCAGCCGCAAGGCCCAAGGAGAGCCGGCCGCGCCCGTTACCGCGCAGTAGAGGCCCGACCCGCGCGGTCGCGGCGAAACCAGGTGGCACCACGGGGCCCCCTCGTCCTGGCAGACGAGGGGGCTTTTCTATTCTCACAGATGCAGCGGGGCGAACACGCTTAGAAGCTGCGCCATCTGTGAAATCTGTGGATGCTCTTAGGAGACCAACATGATCGACATTAACTTGATCCGCGAGAACCCGGACTGGGTAAAAGAGCAGATCGCCAAGCTCAACGATAGCGCTCCGATCGATGACATCCTGGCCGCCGACACGCGCCGCCGGGAAATCATCCTGGAGGTCGAAGACTTGCGGCGGCAGCGTAACGAAGGCTCGAAGCAGGTCGGCGTCTGGATGGGCGCGCTCAAGAAGCTGGAAGGCGATCTGAAGCGAGCCGCGGCCGGCGAGCCGGGCGAGGCGCTGCAGGCCGAGGCGCGCAACCTTCAGCTAAAGGTGGACGGGGCCAAGGACGAGACGCGCCGTTTGGGCGAGCGCATTGCCGCGCTGGAAGAGGAGTTGCGCGCGGCCGAGGCCGAAGTGGACGAGAAGATGCTCTGGGTTCCCAACCTGCCACACGAGAGCGTCAAGGTCGGGCCGGACGACAGCCACAACATCGCTCACCCGCCCCAGGGCGCGCCGCTGCCCACCTTCGACTTCGACCCGAAGGCGCACTGGGACTTGGGGCCGGCGCTGGGCATCATCGACTTTGAGCGGGGTGTGAAGTTGAGCGGTTCGCGCTTCTACGTGCTGCGCGGCCAGGGTGCGCGCCTGCAGCGGGCCGTCATCCAGTTCATGCTGGACTATCACACCACCATCCACGGCTACACCGAGATCTACCCGCCGTTTATGGTGCGCTCGGCCATGTTCGTCGGCGCGGGGCAGCTGCCCAAGTTCGTTGATAACATCTACCGCGACGCTGAAGAGGACTACATGTGGTTGGGCACGGCCGAGATCGCCCTGACCAACCTTCACCGCGACGAGATTCTGGAGGAAGCCGATCTGCCGCTCAACTACGTCGCCTACACGCCCTGCTTCCGGCGCGAGAAGATGAGCGCGGGCCGGGATGTGCGCGGCATCAAGCGTGGCCACCAGTTCGACAAGGTGGAGATGTATAAGTTTACGACGCAAGAGACAAGCTATGAGCACCTCAACCTGCTGGTGCAGCATGCCACGGACATCTGCGCCGCGCTGGGATTGCCCTACCGGATTGTGGAGATGGTGACGGGCGACCTGGGCTTCGCCGCGACTAAGAAGTTCGACGTGGAGGTGTGGGCCGCCGGCTGCCGCGAGTGGCTGGAGGTCAGCTCGGCCAGCAATTGCGAGGCGTTCCAGGCGCGGCGGGCCAACGTGCGCTATCGCCCCGCAGATGGGGGCCGGCCGCGCCATGCCCACACGCTGAACGCCAGCGGTCTGGCCCTGCCCCGCATCATGATCGCGATCCTGGAGAACAACCAGATGACCGACGGGCGCGTGCGAGTTCCAGAAGCGCTGCGGCCCTATATGGGGGGATTGGAAATCATCGGCTAGAGACTATCGGGGCGTCTGTAGTCAGGCGATTCATCGCCGTTCTTCGCGAAGGAAGGAAGAACGGCGATGAATCGCCTGACTACGAACCACGGTAATGAACCGCCTGACTACGAAACGCTCTCCACTCGGGCGTTCCCCCGGTAGCGGCGGGACAGCCCGCAAGTGGGCAGCAGCTCGGCGCAACGGGTAACGGCGCGCGTGGTCAGGCGCGTCGTCACCAGTCCCGTTCGCAACGCCAAGCGCGTGCCAGGCAGCGCCAACGGCAGCTGCGCCAGCATCTGCGGCCCGCTCTTCACCATCGCCCCGGCCAGTTGGCCGTAAAGCGCGGCCGACCGCCGCAGCTGCCGGGTATAGCGACTCCGGGCCGTTCCATAGGCGACGATCGCATCGCTGTTGCCGTTCAGCCCCTCGACGCCGTTCCCCAGGCGGGCGCGGCGTACGCGCCGCTTGCCCAACACCTCACCCCGGCGCTTGCGCTCGCTGAGATACTGGCACATGAAGTTGTAGCCATACTGAATCCCTTCCTGCACCGTGTCGATGTAGCGCATGTCTTGGTACTGCTCCGAGTCCAGGTTGATCACCTCGATGGCCACGCCATCGGTGCGGACGACCGTCTCGATCTGACTCTTGACCTGGGAGTGAAGCAGCAGGTCAACGACATGAACCATCGTGTCGAGAGCCGAGTTGCGCTTGTCCGGCGTCTGGAACTGGCTGGCCAGGTTCAGACCGATTATCTCGGTCGCGCCGCGCTCTACCGCTTCCATCACCGGCAGCATGGCCCCCAGCCCGCCATCGGCATAGGTATGGCCATTGACCTCCCACGAGGGATGCAGCGGAGCCATGGCCGTACTGCTCATCAAGCCGTCCACCAGACGGTCGTCCGGATTGTCGCCGAAGACGTGGTTCACGCCGGTATCCATGTCGGTTGCCACCACGTAGCACGGCAATGTCAGGTCGCCAAAACGCTCGACGGGCAGGTAATGATCCAGGACGGACTTGACGCCGACGTTGGCGAACAGGGAGGGCAGCCGCAGCACCAGGCTCAACGCGGCCACCTTGTTGCCGCCGGGAAAAAGGTCGTCGGCCACCACCGTGGCGTACAGCTTCTTCAGTTCCTCGACGCCCTCCAGCGTCGGGTTCGACGCCAGCCAGGCAGCGTTGATCGCGCCGATAGACGTGCCGACGATCATATCCGGTTTAATTCCCGCTTCCAAAAGCGCCTGAAGCGCGCCCACCTGGAGCGCCCCGCGGCTTCCACCACCACTTAAAACAAAAGCTAACATCTTTACACCTACTGAAACGATTGACGATTATTGATCCCAGGCATGGAAAAGGGGCTTTTCATCTAGAAAAGCCCCTTGGTTTGACTAGTATCGCTAACTGAGCGATTGCCTGGGTTTGAATCAACTTAACTCACGGCGAGCCGGTCAATTAGAGTAGATTGACCGGCTCGCCGCTCTTTATCCTGGGCCCGGTCTAAGTCGATAGAGAACAGGCCCAGGGTAAACGGCAGACAGCCTTGGACTTCCTTCCTAATAGTTGCTCGGTAATGCCAGCGTGGCTTAAGCGGCAACAGGCAAGGGGCCGTTCTGCCGGGAATGAACACGGTAAATGGCGGCCGCTTCGTGACGGCTGCTCGTCTCCAGCTTCTTCAGGATGCTGTGGACGTGGTTCTTAACCGTTCCCCAGCCGATCACCAGTTCGTCGGCGATCTCCCGGTTGGAGTAGCCCGCGCCGATGAGGCTCAGCACCTCGCGCTCGCGCGAAGTCAACTCATGCAGTCCGGCGATCCCCTCCATGCCCCACGCGCCGATGAACGGCTGCTGGGCCAGCTGGGTCAGACGGCGCATCAGATGCACCACTACGTCGGGGGCCACAAGCGCCTGGCCGGCGTGCGCGGCGCGAATCTTTTCCACCAACGTGGACATCGACTCCTGGCGCAGTACGTAGCCGACCGCGCCGGCCTCGACGTATTGGGTGATCATCTCGGGCTGGTTGCGGACGCCCACGACGAGGATTCCAGTTTCCGGCTGCTTGGTGTGAACCCGACGAACGAGTTCAAGGATGCTCTCCCCTTCCAGCGCGGGGCCAACAAGGAGCAGGTTAGCATGGGGAAGTAGAAAGTCGGTCTCTTCGACCGTACGCGCGCACCCGACCACATAGATACCCTCTTCCCGATCCAGGATCGTGCGCATTGCGTCGCAAATTAGACCAGAGTCATCGGCAATTAGTACACGGATCATGGAAAAAGCTCCTTCTTTCGATATTGTGTCCTCGATAGTTCTATCGAGGACGGTTGACTTTAGTTTTCGCTGATGAAGTCGCCAATGGTTGATTTGTTTGATGAGGATATTGTGCACTAAAAACTGTGCCCCCGATATGGGTAATGATCCCACCATCGGCACTGGTAAACCCGTATTTCTCTGTGAAAACGGTCTACTTTTTGGGGCGGCAGCCCGTTAACGAGGCAAAAATGAAGAGGGGATGGCCGGGCTGAGGAATAGCTCGCCGTTATAGGCGGCGCGCACCGCTTCGGGCAACTCATCAGTGGCGCGGCGCTTCAGCACGTAGCCGCGCGCGCCCATGCGCATCGCCTGCTGCACCAGCGCGGCGTTGACGTGCATGGAAAGGATGACAATGTTGATTGCGTCCTGCGCTTGCCGGATCAATTCGGTCGCGTGAATACCGTCCATGTTAGGCATGGAAATATCCATGACCACCACATCGGGCTGGTGGAACATCGCCAACTGAACGGCTTCGTTCCCATCCCCCGCGGTGGCCACGATTTCCATATCTCCCTGGTTCGCCAACAAAGCCCGGATGCTTTCCCGGACCAGCGCATGATCGTCAGCAACTAGAATGCGAATCAAGTCGATTGTCCTTATTTCATCGTTAGCGGCGATGTCCGTTCGTTTCCCACGAACTTGATCTGAATACAGCATTAGCCCTATTATGGCCCCAACAGGGGGGTAGACAACATGGGGGAATTCCCTACCAAACCCGCCTAATCCGCCTGAAACTGCCGTGAAATGATGATTATTTATCCACGAAGATCAGACCGCGCTTGATGGCCACCCGGATGAGCGTGGCCAGATCATCGACCTCCAGCTTGGTCATCAGGTTGGCGCGATGCTTTTCCACGGTCTTGACGCTGATGCTCAGCATGGTGGCGATGGCTGTGTTTGTATAACCCTCAGCCACCAGTTGTAGCACCTCGCGCTCGCGAGCGGTCAGGGTAGGGCCGCTGTCGCCGGTCGGCGAAAGGAGCATGTTCATGACTGATTCCGAAATGGTTGGGCTCAAGTAGAGCTTGCCGGCGCTGGCCGACCGGATAGCCAGCACGAGTTCGGAAGATAGCGCGTCCTTCAGCAAGTAGCCCTTGACGCCGCGCCGCACGAGTCCCTGAATGATGGCCGTGTCGGCATGCATCGATACGACAACCACTTGCGTGGGCGTGTTGAGTTCCAGAATGCGTGACGCGGCCTGCACGCCATCCAACTGCGGCATTGACAGGTCCATCACCACCACTTCAGGCTGCAACTTCTCGGCCAGTTCAACCGCCTCATAGCCGGTTGCCGCCTCACCGATGACCTGAACCTCATGGCTATTTTCCAGCAGCGCGCGCAGCCCCTGGCGCACCAGATGATGATCATCGGCAATGACCACTCGTATCATGCTTCTACTCCCCTCATAGGATAATTAAGAATCAGGAACTGAAACCTCGGTTTTTCAGAGGTCAACCGGGATGCGCGCGGTCAGGCGCGTGCCCCGCTCAGGCTCTGTCTCCACGGTCAACGTGCCGCCCAGTAGTTCCGCACGCTCGAACATGCTGATCAGGCCAATGCCGCCTTGCCGTCGCACGCTGGGCGCGTCCGGCTCGAAGACGAAGCCGTGGCCGTCATCGACAACGGACAGGCTTAGATGACCGTCCGCGTGCTTCAACACCACACTGGCATGCTGCGCTTCAGCATGCTTGACAACGTTCGTCAGCGCCTCCTGCACAAAGCGGTACATTGACAGGGAAACGGTCGTTGGTAAGTCCGGTAATTCAACCCCTCGGTAATCGACGGGGAGATTGGTGCGCGTCGAGAAGTCGTGGCACAGACCCTCCAGGGCCACATTAAGCCCGAAGGCGTCCAGGCCCGGCGGACGCAGGTCGTGGGCCAGCGTGCGCAGGGTCTCCATGGTGCTATCGGCCAACCCGGCCACGTCAGCCAATCGCTGCCGGAGATCGCTCTGCTCGGCCGGCAGGCTGGCCCGGATCAGGTCCAGACTGATCTTGAGCGACGTCAGCGACTGGCCGGCCTCGTCGTGCAGTTCGCGGGAGATGCGCAGACGTTCCTCTTCTTGTGCAGTCACGATCTGGCGGGTCAGCTCGCGCAACCGCTCGCGCTGGAGTTCGGCCACCCCCCGCGCCCGGCGCTGTGAGTCGAATAGCTGGGCATTCTCCATCGCCAGGCCGGCCTGTACGGCCAGGATGGTCAGCAGGCGCTCATCATCACGTGTGAAGGCGCCGGGCTCACCGCATTGGACGCTGATCGTCCCCAGCGGCCGGTTGCGGCTCTGAATGGGCGCGACGAGCAGCGAACGGACGCCGACGCTGTGGGCAAAGCGCGAGGCGTGCGAATCCGTCTGCACGTCGGCAACATTGGTTACAAGCCCCGAGAGGAAGACTTGCCCGGCAATGCCCTCCCCGCTTTCGAGGATGTAGGCATCGACATCGCGGGAAATGCCGGCCCAGGCGGCCGGGTAAAGGCGCTCCGGACGGCCGCGGATCAGGTGGATGACCGTCCACTCGGTGCGTGGCACAAGTTGGTGTGCCGTGCGCACGATCAACTCCAGGATGTTTTCCGGCTCCAGCGTTTCGCTCAGCGTCCGGCTGGCCGCAGCGACGGCCTCATTCTCACGCAGCCGGCGCTCCAGCGCGCTGTGCTGGTTGACCTTACCGATGGCGATGGCCGTCCAGGTGGCGACGGCCTGGAGCGTCTGCACGTCGTCGAGGGCGAAGGCGTCGGCGCGCGTGTGAACGGCTTCCAAGACGCCGAGCACCTGGTCTTGCCAGCGAATGGGCACGGCGATGATCGACTCCGGCTCGTAGCCGGTCGCCCGCGCCAGTTGCGCCGAGCGCCGGTTACGGCACTCTTCGCCGCTGAGCCACACCGCGCGCCCCATGGTCCAGACCTCGCCGGCGACGCCCACGTTGTCTGGGATACGCAGGTGACCGATATCGTAGCCATCTGTCTGATCAATGGCGGCGATCTCTAATTCGTTTTGGTGATGGAGGAAAAGGATCAGCAGTTCGGCCTGCAACAGGGAACGAGCGGCCGACAGCACCTGCTCATAGATCCACGTCAGTTCCAGCGAGGAAGCCACGGCCTGTCCCATGGCGTTGAGTGTAGACAGGCGGGCCACCGAGCGCGCCAGCGACTCTTCCAGTTCGCGCCGCCCGGTGATGTCCTGGATGATACCGGACATACGCACAATCTGGCCGCTCTCCGACGTGATAGGCCCGCCTGCTCCATAGACCAGGCGGATGGTGCCATCCGGGTGGAGAAGCCGGTAGTGGTGCTCATAGGGCTGAAGCGTCTCGACCGCGCGCAGCAAGTCCGTGCGTATGCGCTCCAGGTCATCGGGGTGTGTACGCGCGATGAATACCTCATTCGGGTCCGCCGCGCCGTCCGGTTCCAGCCCATAGACCGCGTAAAGGGTATCCGACCAAAACGCCTCCTCGCGCAGCACGTCGTACTCCCAGTGGCCCATATGGGCCATTCGCTGCGCCTCTTCCAGGCGGTGTTCGGCCCGGCGCAAATGCTCCAGCGTGTTCCGTCGCTCAGTGATGTCGCGTCCCTCGGCGATGAGCATGTCTACATTGCCCGCAGCGTCGGGGATGGACTTGATGGTGAAGTCGATGGCGATAATGCGGCCGTCGGCGCCCTGAATCTCGGTCTCATAGCGCACCAGTTCGCCGGCCGCGGCGCGCTCGACGGCCGCGCGCAGTGGTTCCTGCGTTTCCGTCGGCATGAGCCACCAGGACATATCCCAGAGCTTCTGGCCAGCCGCCTCTTCGCGTGACACGCCTGCAAACTCCAGCGCAGTCTGGTTAGCCTCGATCAGGACCCCATCCGGCTCCATGAGCATGATGAACTGATAGGAGTGATCGAAAACGGTGTGAAAACGTTGCTCGTGCGAAACAGCGGGACGCAACTGAGTACCATCGACAGTCATTCGTTTCTCCACCACAAAAATTGTGTCGGCAGTGTGGGGGACGATGATGGCGCATTGTACCCCATGTCCTTCTCAGGGCACAATGTCGGTTCGGGCCGGCCTCTCTAGCCAATTCGGCACGATCGCCGCCATTTGAGGAGGGCGAAATGTATCTTGCCTATATCCCTCTCTGTGTCCGTCGCACATTGAGAACGAACGCCGCGATCGGGTAGGCTATGCGTGTGTGGGCGAGGAACGCACTTGGGTAGAAGATGACTCAACGAAGGGTCAGTCACAAGTACGAGCCTCTCGCCCCTGAATATAACAGTCTTAGTTTTCTTGGAGGTTTTTTGACATGCTCGTGAATATTCTGGCTTGGATTATTGTGGGTGGTCTGGCGGGTTGGATCGCCAGCATGATCATGGGCCGCGACGCCCAGATGGGCCTGGTGGCCAATATCGTTGTCGGCATCATCGGTGGCATCATCGGTGGCATCATCGCCCGCGCGCTCAACCTTGGGCCGGGGTTTGAAGGCTTCAACATCTACAGCCTGCTCATCGCTATCGTGGGCGCGATCATTCTGTTGTTCGTCCTGCGCCTGGTACGCCGGGGGGCGTAAGGTCGCAGGTTTGATTAGCCGGTCACAACCCGGCTGATCGGCAACGCGCGCTCCGGGCCATGGCCCGGAGCGCGCTTTTTTGTGGTGCCTTTTGGAGAAGACCTGACAGGTTTCAGATAACCTGTCAGGTCTTAATATCTAGGGGCGGTTGCTATACCAGGCATGGTAGACGGCCTCGCGCACATCTTCCCAGGGCACTTCGCTGGAGCGGGACGCTAGCCAGCGCTCGCGCAGTTCGGCCTCCGCCGCTTCCCACGACGCGCCGGCCGCGGCCTGGTCGCCCATCGCCGCGCCGAACTGGTACGCCTCGGCCACCCGCTCGAACGGCCAGCCCTTGGGGGCATAGGTCTGGTTGTAGTGATCGTGAAAGAGGGAGTGGCGGGTGTCGAAATCAACGCCGCGGTCGAAGGT
>NZ_JAYRVJ010000408.1:0-1999 GCF_041918635.1 Promineifilum sp. (SeqCode) | reverse complement strand
TCGGCTCTGGGCATCGCCGTGGAGAACCCGCCCAAGCCCTACGTCGCCATCATGGGCGGCGCGAAGATCTCGGACAAGATCAAGCTGATCGAGAACCTGCTGGACAAGGCGGACAAGGTGCTCATCGGTGGCGGTATGGCCAACACCTTCCTGAAGGCGCAGGGGCACAACCTGGGCAAGTCGCTGGTGGAAGATGAGGCGCTGCCGGAGGCCAGGCGGCTGCTGGAGATGGCCTCCGACCGGCTCATCCTGCCGGTGGACGTGGTCGTGGCCGCGGAGGTGTCGAACGAGGCCCCGTCGGAGGTGGAGATGGTATGGGCCATTTCGCCCGACAAGATGGCGCTGGACATTGGCCCGGCGACGGTGGAGCGCTTCAACGCCGAGTTGCAGGGGGCGCAACTGGTCGTCTGGAACGGGCCGATGGGCGTATTCGAGACGCCGCAGTTCGCCAACGGCACGAACCAGCTGGCGCAGATGCTGGCCGGCATGGTCGATCACGGCGCGAAAGTCATCATCGGCGGCGGCGACTCGGCCGCGGCCGTGCGCAAGGCGGGCCTGACCGAGAAGATGACCCACGTCAGCACCGGCGGTGGGGCGAGTTTAGAGTTGTTGGAGGGGAGGCAGTTGCCGGGGGTGGTGGCGTTGGATAATCGGTAAGAACAACGCCGGCTGATGCGGCTCCTCGCGAACAAGAAGCCTGGTTCTTGTTCGCGAGGAGCCGCGTTATTCATATGATATCCAACCGCTCCATGCCTCCCGGCGCGATCATTCCCGTCCTTGTCTACGATGACGTGGCCGCGGCCGTCGCCTGGCTGTGCGAGGCGTTCGGCTTCAAGGAGCGGCTGCGCATTGGCGATCACCGCGCGCAACTGACGTTGGGCGAGGAGTCGGTCGTCGTGGCCGCGCGGCCGGCCCGCGCCGCCGAAGCGCTACAATTGCCGCCGGGCGAGATCACGCACTCGATCATGGTGCGCGTCGCCGACGTGGACGCGCATTACGAGCGCGTCCGGCAGCGCGGCGGGCGCGTCCTAAGTCCGCCCGAGACGTACCCGTTCGGCGAGCGGCAGTACACCGTTGAAGATCCCGGCGGCCATCACTGGACGTTCAGCCAGGCCGTGGCCGACGTCGCGCCCGAAGCGTGGGGCGGCCAACTGCGGTGAACGGCGCAACGATCGCCGAAACCGCCCGCCTGCTCCTTCGCCCCTTCCGCCTCTCTGACCATGAGGCGCTGAACCGTGTCTTCGGCGACGCCGAGGTGATGCGTTTTGGCGACGGCCCGCGGACGGACGCATGGGTCGGCGACTGGCTGCGCGACTGCCTGGACGGCTATAAGCGACGCGGGTTCGGCCCGTGGGCGGTCGTCGAGCGGAGCAGCGGCGAAGTGGTTGGCTACTGCGGCCTGTTCTACTTCCCCGATGTCAACGGCCGGCCGGAGATCGAGCTTGGCTACCGGCTGGCGCGGGCCTATTGGGGGCGGGGGTATGCGACGGAGGCCGTGATCGCCGCGCGCGACTACGCCTTCGGCGTGCTGGGCCTGTCGCGGCTGATCGCCCTGATCGACCCGGACAACGTCGCCTCGCGTCGCGTGGCCAAGAAAGCGGGGATGCAGTATGAGAGCGACGTGATGCTGGCAGGCTATACTCACCCCGACCGCGTCTATACGATTACTCGACCATCCGACAAGGAAGGCGCGCATTGACCTACGAATGGGAACTGACCAAGGCGAACCGACTGCAACTGGCCCACGCCTTCCGCCACAACAAGCGGGTTGACTACGCCATCGACTGCATCGTGGAGGGCCAGATGGGGCGGGCGTTTGTCGATGACCCGCGCCGGCCCGCCGCCTACTGCATTGCCATCGGCCCCTTCCGCTATTTCGCCGGCGACGCCGCAGGCCCGGGCGGCCGGGACATGATCCGCGAACTGCCGCCGTGGACGCTCCTGATGCCCTCGCCGCCGGAGTGGATCGCCGCCGCGCAGGCGGCCTTCGGCGACCGGC
>NZ_JAYRVJ010000407.1:0-5902 GCF_041918635.1 Promineifilum sp. (SeqCode) | reverse complement strand
TGGAACCTGGCCCCTATCCTCCTCGCCGCCGTTAGCCCGGTGCTTGTCTACTATAGCCAGGAGACACGCATGTACGCCCTCCTGGCGCTGCTGGCGGCGCTGAGCACGTGGGCGCTGCTCAACTGGTTGAAGATGGGTCGCGTGAATGCGTGGGCGGTGGCCTACGTTCTGCTCCTCGCCGCTGGATTCTATACTCACTACTTTTTCCCGGCGGTGGTGGCGGGGCAGGCGGGAGTGGTGGGTTTACATTGGTGGTGGCGTACAAGAGCGGCAATGCCCACAGAGTCCGCATCCTCAGATGCGGACGGGCGCGTCATACGGGAGCGCGCATCTGAGGATGCGCACTCTGTGGAGATGGCTGGTGGGAGAGCGGGAAAGCACACGGAGACTACATCCTCATATGTGGACGAGCGCGTCATGCGGGAGCGCGCATCTGAGGATGCGCACTCTGTAGAGGTGCGGGGTACACCATGGCTGGTTCCCTTGATTTGGGTTGGCCTCGTTGCCGCGGCTGTACTGCTCTATCTACCTTGGGTTCCCATCTTCATCGCGCAGATGGGCAGCCGGGGCAACGCCAGCGCCGGCCCGCTCGCGTTCCTGGCCGATAGCGGCCGGTGGTTGGTACTCGGCAACACCGTCGCGGTGGGCGAGGCAGCGTGGGCGGTGTGGGCGGCGCTGGGGCTTGTCGTCCTCGGTGTGGCGACCGGCCGCCGGCCGTCGGCTGTCCCCCTCCTGCTGGCGGTTGTGCCGCTCGTCCTCATGTATATTGTTGGGGCGACCGACCCCGCCTTCTTCAAGTTCCTGCTCGCCGTCGCACCCTTCGTTTATCTGATAATGGGGTTGGGCTGGCGGCTGCCGCGACGTTGGCTGGCGCTGCCCGCCCTTCTGACGGCGCTGGTGCTGCTGGGCAGCGTGCTCTCGCTACGAAATCTCTACACCGACCCCACCTTCGCGCGGGCCGACTATCGGGCCATCGTCGCCCGCATCGCCGCCGAGGCCCACCCCAACGCCGGCATCATCCTGAACGCGCCCAACCAGTGGGAGGTGTTTACCTACTACCATCGCGACGGCGCGCCCGTCTATCCGCTGCCGCTTGGCCGGCCCGACCCGGCCATCCTGGAGCCGGAACTGGCGCGCATCGCCGCCACCCACGACCGGCTCTACGTGCTCTACTGGGGTGACGCACAGCGCGACCCGGCGCGCGTCGTCGAGGGCTGGTTGGACGCGCACACGTTCAGGGCGTCGGAGGAGTGGGTGGGGGACGTGCGCTTGGTGGTCTACGCCGCGCCGCGGGCCATGCCGGACGCGCCCACGCCAAGCGGGGCGCGCTTCCAGGCGGTGGACGGCGAGATGATTGCGCTGCGTGAGTACACCGTCTGGCCGGTCGAGGCGCGGCCTGGCGACGTGGTTCAGGCGCGGCTGGTGTGGAGCGCCGACGTGACCCCGGCGCGGCCCTATAAGGTCTTCCTGCACTTGCTCGGTGACGGGGCGCAGCCGGTGGCCCAACGCGACGGCGAACCGGGCGGCGACTTGCGACCGACGACCACCTGGGCGGCCGGTGAGGTCGTGGTCGACAACCACGGCCTGCTACTGCCCGGCGATCTCCCACCGGGCGAATATACGCTGCGGCTAGGCCTCTACGACGCCTTCGATCCGGCTGTCCGGCTGCCGGTCGAGGGGGGTGACAGTCTCCTACTGGCGACGATTACCGTGCGCTAAGCCCGTCCCTACCTCGCTTACAGGTCGATTTCGCCCGAGAGCACCGCCGCCAACAACTGCACCGCCCCCTCCACGTCGCGGGCGTCCACCGTCTCGCTGGGCGTGTGGACGTAGCGGCAGGGGATGGAGATGCAGCCGGCGGCGCTGCCGGGGCCGGCAAGCTGTATGGGTCGGGCGTCAGTTGTGCCGCCCTCCAGCACCTCCACCTGATAGGCGATGCCCGCTTCCTCGGCGCGCTGGCGCATAAGGCGCACCAGGCCAGAGTGGGCGATCATGCCGCTGTCCTTAGCCTTAATGGCCGGCCCATCGCCCAGGCGCACGTCCATCGGTCGCGACTCCGGCACGTCGCCGGTCAGCGTCACGTCGAGGGCGATGCCGACGTCGGGCAAAATGCGGTTGGCCGCCGCCTCCGCGCCGCGCGTGCCCACCTCTTCCTGCACACTGAAGACGAAATAGAGGTCGTGAGCCACGTGTTCCGGCAGCCGGCGCAGCGCCTCGATGGCGACGTAACAGCCGATGCGGTCGTCCATGCTCTTGGCCGTCAGGTGATTGCCGCGGGCCACAAACGGCCGGTCGAAGTGGGCCGCGTCGCCGACGCGCACCGGGCAATCCTCGCGGCTCGTCGCGCCGACGTCGATGTAATACTTGTTGAGCGGGTGAACGGACGAACGTTCTTCGAACCGGTCGGCTCCGATGACGCCGACCGTGCCATCGGCGAAGCGCACCCGCCCGCCCAGCAGCGTGTGGGGGGTGACGCCGCCGATGTTGGTGAAGCGCGCGAAGCCCTTCTCGGTGATGTGCGAGACCATCACACCGATCTCATCCATGTGGGCGGCGACCATCACCTTGAGCGGGTTGGCGGCGTCAGTCGCCGGCCGCTTGTGAGCGATCAGGTTGCCCATCGCGTCGACGGTCACCTCGTCGGCGTGAGGCTCCACCAGCGGGCGAATGATGTCGCGCAGCCCATCCTCAAAACCGGATGGGCCATAGGCTTCGACGAGGGTCTGTAGTAGTTCGTTCATGTCACTTCTCCAAGGGGAGGGACTAGGGGTTAGGGACTAGGGACTAGGGCAGAATGTTCTTCCCTGGCCCCTAGCCCCTAGCCCCTAACTCCGGCGTGAGGCCGCGCAGGGCCGCGTCGGCCAGCCGCACCATATTGTCGTAGTCATCGAGGTTGATCATCATCGTCGGCGTGTGGGCGTAGCGGCCGGGCACCGCCAGTGTGGCCGCGGCGACGCCCGCCGCCCCGCGCTGGATGGCCCCGGTGTTCGTCCCACCGCCGCCTGGCTGGCGGATCTGGTAGGGGATACCCTGCGCCTCGGCCGTCCGCACGATGTGGGCCACCAGGCGTGGATCCTGGATGGTGCGGGCGTCCATGACGTAGACAGCCACCCCCTTGCCCAGCGCCGCGTTGGTAGGCATGTCTTTCTCGTTGGGCAAGTCGTAAGCCGGGGTGGACTCGAGCACCAGGGCCACATCGGGCTGAGCGGCAAAGGCGGCCACCCGCGCCCCGCGCAGGCCGATCTCTTCCTGGACGGTGAAGGCGGCGATCAGGTCGAACGGGTACGGCTTGCGGCGCAGCAACTCGATCAGCGCGGCGCAGCCGGCGCGATTGTCGAACGCCTTACCGATGGCCGTCCGGCCGCCGGCCGTGGCGACCTCCTCGTAGGGGGTGACGAAGGCGGCGTACTCACCGACGCTGACCTTGGCCGCCGCACCGTCCTTGTTCTTCGCGCCAATGTCGATGCGCATGGCGTCCGCCTTCACGACTTTGGTGTACTCGTCCCCCTTGAGCAGGTGCACCGCCCGCGCCCCGATGACGCCGGTCACCTTGTTCGGCCCCACCTGGACGACCTTGCCCAGCAGAGCGCGGTCGTCGAAGCCGCCGACCTTGACGAACTTCAGCATGCCATTGTTGTCGATTTCGATAACGAGCAGCCCGACTTCGTCCATGTGCGCGTCCACCAGAACGCGCATGTCGTATTCGCCAGTGCCGCGCTTCGTCGCCAGCAAGTTGCCCATCGTATCGACCGACCACTCATCGACGTGGTCGGCGATCAGGTCGCGGATCAGCAGCCGGACTTCTTTCTCGGCCCCGGAGACGCCGACGGCCTCGGTTAGTTGCTTCAATAGGTCGTTCATTCGCCATTGTCCTTGCGCTTGTCCGTCTGCATCAGTTCCTCCCGCAGGTTGGGCAAGAACTTGTCATCGAGCCGGACGATCATCTCGGCCAGCAAGCGGCCGGCGCGCTCGATGTCGCTCAGGTCGATAGTCTCGACCATGGTATGCATGTAGCGCAGCGGCATGGAGATCAGACCGGTCGGGATGCCCTCGCGGGCCGTCTGGAGGGCGTAGGCGTCGGTTCCCCCCGCGTATGCGCTCGGCTGCAGGCTGACGGTCATCTCCAGCCCCTTGGCCGCGTCGCGCAGCGCCTTGGCGATGGCGGGATGGCTGTCCGCGCCGATGCTGATGGCCGGCCCGCTGCCCAACTCGAGCAAGTGGCTGTCGTTGCTGCCCGGCCCCTTGCCGTGAGTCACGTCGAGGGCCACAGCCAGATCGGGCCGCTGGGCGTAGGCGCTGGTGTAGGCCCCCAGATAGGCTGTTTCCTCCTGTGCTGTAGCGACGGCAATCACGTCCCAGGTGTGGTGACGCCCTTGCAGATGCTCCAGGCACAGGGTGACGGCCGTCACCGAGGTGCGGTTGTCCAACGCCTTGCCGGCCGCCCGGCCGTTCAGTAGCTTGCGCAATGGCTGGCGGAAGCTGACGAAGTCCCCGATCGATACCAGTTCGCGCACGCGGTCGATGGGCAGGCCCACGTCGACGGCCAGGGTTTCCTCGTTGTATGCCTCGTTGCGCTGCTTCTCCGGCAACATGTGGTTGGGCAGCCCGCCGAGGACGCCGACAAGCGGCTCCCGGCCGTGGACGACCGCCGTCTGGCCGAGCAAGTGCCGCCAGTCGACGCCGCCCAGTTCGTTGACGCGCAGGAAACCGTAGCCCCCGTGCTCGACGATGCGCGAGACCATCAGCCCCAGTTCGTCCTGATGGGCAGCCAGCAGGATCGTCGGCCGCGGCCGGTCGTCCGGGCCGACGCCGCGCTTGACGCCCAGCAGGCTGCCAACGCGGTCGGGGATGATCTCGTCCACCAGCGGCCGCCACAGTTCGGCGACCACGTCGCCGATGCCCCGTTCGTTGCCGGAGGGGCCGGGCGTCTCGGTCAGTCGCTTCAGTAAGTCGAAGGTGTCCATAGGCGTAGTGTATCCGATGGGTCTAGGGGGTGGGGGTCGCCGATGGGGTGGCGGCCTCCGCCTCTTCCGTGGCCGTCGCCGTTTCTTCCGGCGTTTCGGTCGGCGTCGGTGTGTCGGTCGGCGTCTCGGTTGGCGTCTCGGTCTCAGTTGGCGTCACGGATGGCGTGATCGACGGCGTCAGCGATGGCGTGACGGAGGGCGTCAGCGTGGGCGTGATCGACGGGGTGGGCGTGTGGGTGACTGTCGCCGTCCCCGTCGTCGTGGCCGAGGGTGTCGGCGACGGCGTGACGGTCGGCTCAGACGTTGGCGTGTTGGGCGGGGTCAGCGAGATGACGGCCGGCGGCGGGCGAGTGGCTGGGTTGGTGGCAGTCGCCGTCGGTTCGGCCGTCGATTCAGGGGTAGAGCTGCCCCGGTTGGGCGCGCGCGCGAGCAGGACGATGCCGGACATGTAACAGGGTAGCGTGAGGAGGATAATGCCGATCAGGATGGCATAAGTCCGGCGACGAGAATCCATAGGACGCAATCATAGTGAACTACCAGACAAATGACAAATCAGGGCGCGGCTGTTATACTAATCTGAGCCGACATAATCGCGGTGGGGCGAAGCAGTATCGTCGTCCAATTAGACGAGTACTGGAACGAAGGGTAATAATGTCGTATGTTCTCTGGGGAGCCGCCGACGCATTGGGGCTGACGCGGCCGACCGGCCCGCTCTCCTACGCCCTGCTTCTCCTCACCCTGGCGCTGCTGCTGGCCGTTTTCCATCGCCGGGGCGGGCTGGCCGCCTTCCGCGCGCTATCGCGGTCGCAGTGGGCGCTCTTCCTCGTTCTCTGCCTCGCCGCGCCGCTGCTGAGCCAACTCCTCCCGCTGGTTCTACCCTGGCCCAACGCCATCCTGCGCGACCACCCGGCGACGAACGCGGTGGCCCTGTTCGCCGC
>NZ_JAYRVJ010000406.1:0-3204 GCF_041918635.1 Promineifilum sp. (SeqCode) | reverse complement strand
GCTATAACGAGTTCATGATCGTGGAGGCGGCCGAGGAGGCCAAGGGGCATCTGACCCGCGCCAACCTGCGCCTGGTGGTCAGCGTGGCCAAGCGCTACATGAACCGGGGCATCCACCTGCTGGACCTGGTGCAGGAGGGCAACGTGGGCCTGCTGCGCGCCGTGGAGAAGTTCGACCACACGAAGGGGTTCAAGTTCAGCACCTACGCCACGTGGTGGATTCGCCAGGCGGTCAGCCGGGCCATCGCCGACCAGGCGCGCACCATCCGCATTCCCGTCCACATGTACGAGACGATTAACCGCATCGTCAAGGCGCAGCGGGAACTGGTGCAGCAGTTGGGGCACGAGGCGAGCGTGGAGGAGCTGGCGCTGGAGCTGGACTACCTGCTGCCGGAGGAGTCGGCGGCCATCAAGGCGGCCCAGGCCAACGGGTTGCCGGTCGACCCGATGCTGGAGCGCAAGTGGCGGCAGGCGGTCAGCAAGATTCGCGACATCCTGCGCATCGCCATGGACCCGATGTCGCTGGAGACGCCGGTGGGCAACAACGACGACGCGACGGAGCTGGGCGATTTCCTGGCCGACGAGAGCATCGTGGAGCCGGGGGACGCGGCCTCGCGGGAGTTGTTGCGGGAGCAGATTCGCAACGTGCTGGGCTTCCTGAGCGAGCGGGAGCGGGAGGTGCTGGAGATGCGCTTCGGGCTGAACGATGGCACCGACCACACGCTGGAGGAAGTGGGCAAGAGCTTCGGCGTGACGCGGGAGCGCATCCGGCAGATCGAGGCCAAGGCGCTGCGGAAGTTGCGGCACCCGAGCCGGAGCCGGGCGTTGCGGGATTATTTGACGTGAGATGGTAGCGCGGGTTGGCAACCCGCCTCTTCGCCCCAGCCGACGCGGGATGCCATCCCGCGCTACAAACTACACCTTTCTCCCCTTTGTGATAGAATTCACGCAGCCCGCGAGTCCGGTTGGGTCTCGCTGCCCGTTTATAGTGGCGCGTCCGCCCCATCCGCACTATGATCCCGGTGGGCGGACGAGAATAATTCAACCACGGATTTTCACGGATTGAACGGATGGACGCGGCCAGAACCGTCAATCCGTCACATCCGTGAAATCCGTGGAAATCCGCGGTTCATTTATTAGGGCGCACGTTATGGAACAGAACCTGACCGAGTACATCCCGATCGCCGTGCTGTTGGGCATCGCCCTCTTCTTTGCCCTGCTGCTGCCCATTCTGTCGCTCAGCCTGGGGCCGAAGCGCATGGGCGCCCGCGCCCTGGCCCCCTACGAATCGGGCATGACCCCCATCGGCGAAGCCCAGCGGCGGCTGCCCGTCAAGTTCTACCGCATCGCCGTCCTCTTCATCCTGTTCGACGTGGACATCATCCTGCTCGTCCCCTGGGCCGTCACCTTCCGCAACCTCGGCTACTTCGGCCTGGCGGCCATGCTCATCTTCATGGTCATGTTCATCCTGGGCGACGTGTGGGTCTGGAAAAAAGGAGTCTTGGAATGGGAATAGAGCAAAAGCTCGGCAACCTCGGCGTCGTCACCTACCGCCTGGAAGACCTCGTCAACTGGGGCCGCACCAACGCCATGTGGCCCATCCTCTTTGGCCTGGCCTGCTGCGCCATCGAGATGATGTCCACCCAGGCCGCCCACTACGACGCCTCGCGCTTCGGCATGGAGCTTAACCGCCCCTCGCCGCGCCAGTCTGACCTGATGATCGTCGCCGGCCGCGTCAGCCGCAAGATGGGCCCCGTCATCCGCCGCCTCTACGACCAGATGCCCTACCCCAAGTGGGCCATCGCCATGGGCGACTGCGCCTCCTGCGGCGGCGTCTTCAACAACTACGCCATCGTCCAGGGCGTGGACGAGATCATCCCCGTCGATGTCTACGTCGCCGGCTGCCCCCCCCGCCCCGAGGCGCTCATCGACGGCATCATGACGCTGCACGAGAAAATTCGGGGCATGAAGTTGGCCGATTGGGCGTGAAGATAGGGACTAGGGGCTAGGGACTAGGGACTAGGAAAGAGCGCTCTTCCCTGGCCCCTGGCCCCTGGCCCCTAACCCCTGGGAGAAGAGATGGTACACGACAACACCGTAACCGATAAACTCCGCGCCGCGCTGCCGGAGGCGATTGACGAGGTGCGCGACTTCCGCGGCGAGCGGACGATCATCGTCCCCCAGAAGCGGCTCAAGGACGTCTGCCGCTTCCTGCGCGACGACCCCGCCCTGCGCTACAACTTCCTGTCCGACATCGTCGCCGACGACTACCTGCCCGACTACCCGCGCTTCGCCGTCAACTACCACCTCCTCTCCCTGCCCAACAAGCACCGCCTGCGCCTGCGCGTCTGGGTCGAAGACCCCGACGACGGCCCCGAGACGCTGGCCGAGCTGTGGCCCATCGCCACCTGGCTGGAGATGGAAGTGTGGGACCTGATGGGCGTGCGCTTCGCCGGCAACGGCGCCCTGCGCCGCCTCTTCCTGCCCGAAGATTGGCAGGGCCACCCCCTGCGCAAAGACTACCCCCTCGGCTATGAGGAGGTGCAGTTCTCCTTCAACTGGCGGCAGGTCGAGGCCAAGAAGCCGTTTGCCAGGGAATAGGGGCTAGGGGCTAGGGACTAGGGAAGCACGTTCTTCCCCTAGCCCCTAGCCCCTAACCCCTAGCCCCTTCTAGTCGTAGTTCGGAGTTGACACATGGGACTAATGCTTCCCCAAGCCAACGTAAATATCCAGGAACTCAGCGTCGAAGAGCTGCGGGCCAAGATGGGCACCGGCATGGAAATCTACGACGCCGAGGAGCACATGCTGCTCAGCATGGGCCCCCAGCACCCCAGCACCCACGGCGTGCTGCGCCTGCTGGTGGAGCTGGACGGCGAGACGGTCGTCAACCTCGCCCCCGACATCGGCTTCCTCCACACCGGCATCGAGAAGAACATGGAGTCCAAGACCTTCACCAAGGCCCTGGTCATGACCGACCGGATGGACTACCTCTCGCCGATGACCAACAACATGGTCTACATCATGGCCGTGGAGAAGCTGCTCGGCGTCGAGATCACCCCCCGCGCCCAGACCATCCGCCTCATCCTGGCCGAGCTGTCGCGCATCAGCAGCCACCTGGTCTGGCTGGGCACGTCGGCCCTCGACCTGGCGGCCATGTCCGTCTTCCTCTACTGCTTCCGCGAGCGCGAATACATCCTCGACATCT
>NZ_JAYRVJ010000405.1:0-10331 GCF_041918635.1 Promineifilum sp. (SeqCode) | reverse complement strand
TGGAGCTGTATGGCGCGTTCATCGATCTTGGTCTGGACGCGACCGGCCTCATCCACATCTCGAAGCTCGGCGCCGAGCAGGTGAACCGCGTTTCCGATGTCCTTCAGGAAGGCCAGGAGGTAACGGTCTGGGTCGAGAAGGTTGATCCGGCGCGGCAGCAGGTCATGCTGACGATGGTTCCCCCGCTGGCTGTGGACTGGGGCGAGTTGGACACCGAAAAGGTCTACACCGGCAAGGTGACTCGCCTGGAGAATTTCGGCGCTTTCGTCAACATCGGCGCGGAGCGCGAGGGCCTCGTTCACATCAGCGAACTGAGCCACGACTACGTCAAGCACCCCAGCGAGAAAGTCAAGGTCGGCGACGAAGTCGAGGTTAAGGTGCTGGGCTTCAACCGGCGCAAGCGACGCATCGACCTGAGCATGAAGTCGTTGCTGGAGAAGCCCGAAGCATCGGCCACCTCGGCCCGTGGCGGCGGTCGCTCAGAGCGAATGGGCCAGGACCGCCCAGAACGCCGCGGCGGCGACCGCGACCGCGGCGACCGTCGTCGTCATGATCGGCGCGAAACGCAGGAGTTCGAGATCGTCGATGACGAGCAGGAAGAAGTCCCGACCGCAATGGAGATCGCGCTGCGGCGCGCCCTGGGTAACGAGACGATTACGGCCGTCAAATCGGAGCAGCGCGGCGGGCGCAACAAGAAGAAAGGACAGCGCGATGACCAGCGCCGCGTCCAGGAAGACCTGTTGCAGCGTACGCTGACCATGCAGAGCGAGAATTAAGTCCGACCGATTAGAAAACGCCGGTCGGCCAATCGATCATTAAGGCAGTCAGGGGCGTCCCCGCCGGAACCTCCACCACCCCTTCCGGCACAATCAGGAGCGCGTTTGCCTTCACCAGCGATGTCATGATGTGTGACCCCTGGCTGCCCGTGGTAATTGCTACGTACTCCCCATCCCCCCGTCTCGTCACGACCGCCCGCACATAGCTCTCGCGCCCATCTGAGCGCATCGCCTCCAGGAGCGTCGCCGGAACGGTTGGCCGTTCCAGATCGCGGTGACCGCCCATGCGCAGGATGGCCGGCCGGGCGAAGCGCTCGAAGGAAACCATGGCCGAGACGGGGTTGCCAGGCAGGCCCAGATAGGGGATGCCCTGGTAGCGACCGAAGGCCAGCGGCTTGCCCGGCCGCATCCGCACCCGCCAGAAAGCCACCGAACCGGCCGCGTCCAGCACTGCCTTCACCACGTCGTAGGCCCCCACCGAGACGCCGGCCGAGCTAACCAACAGGTCAACCCCGGCAGCCACGGCCGCATCCAGATGGGCGCGAACGTCCGCCTCCGTGTCGCGGGCCACGCCGAGTGGGATAGCCTCGCCGCCTAGCGCTCGCACCTGCGCGGCCTGGGCATAGCCGTTGCTATTGCGTATCTTGCCGGGCGTCAACGGGACGGTTACGTCCACCAACTCATCGCCGGTTGCCAGAATGCCGACCCGCGGCCGGCGCACCACACTCACGTCGGCCATGCCCAGCGAGGCCAGCACGCCGATCTCCTGGGGACGCAGGATGTGGCCCGCCTCCAGCACCGTCTCCCCGGCGCGGATGTCTTCGCCGGGATAGCGCACGTAGTCGCCGGCCGCGACGGCGCGCCGGATGGCTATCCGCTCCGGCAGCGGCCGGGCGGCGTCTCGCCACGGCTCGTCGGTGTCCTCGACGGGCACAACCGCGTCGGCCCCAGCCGGGAGAGGCGCGCCCGTCATAATGCGAGCTGCCGCGCCAGACGTCAGGATCACGTCGCTAGGCCGGCCGGCGGCGATGTCGGCCACGACGCGCAGGATCGCCGGCTCACCCGGCCCAGCCTCAGCCACGTCGGCGGCGCGGACGGCATAGCCGTCCATCGACGAGTTGGCGAAAGGGGGCAGGCTGTCGCGGGCGACGACGGATTCGGCCAGTACGCGACCCAGGCAGTCGAGCAGCGGCACACGCTCCGGTTCCACCACCATCACGGTGTCCAGCACAATCGCCAGGGCCTCGGCGACGGTCAGCATCTCCGGGTTAGACATAAGAGGGTATTGTCCGCAGATTAGGCAGATTGGGAGGCAGCAGGGCTGGTTGCCAAACGGCCATCGAGTTCCAGGTCGGGCGCGGCGGCCTGCATGGCGAGCAGGACGTTCTCAATGTGGGCCCATAGCTCGAGCTGGCCGCCGAAGCAAACTCGGCTGAAGTCGTCCGTCATCTGGGCCACGTGGTCGCGATCCACGCCGGCGGCGAAGCGCCGGTCTTTCCACTTCTTGCGCAAGGATGGGACGCCCACCTCGGCGATGTTCATCGAGGGTTTCACCAGGGTAGCGGCGATGATCAAGCCGGTGATCTCGTCGCAGGCCAACAGGGCAAAGTCGACAGGCTTCTCGCGCGCGACGCCGGTTCCTTCGGTATAGTGGGAGAGGATGACGCGGATCGTCTCCTCGTCCCACCCCTCGGCGCGCAGAATGGGCGCGCCCATCATGGGGTGTTCGTTCAGATTGGGGTGGATCTCCCAATCAAAGTCATGGAGCAGGCCGACAGCGGCCCACTCCTCGGCGTCATGCCCCAATCGTTCGGCGTAGAAGCCCATGGCGGCGCTGACGGCCAGCATGTGGCGGCGCAGGCCGCGGTCGCTGACGTGGCGACAGACCAGTTCCCAGGCGTCGGCGCGGCTCTTCACGTCATTCACCTTCCGTCGCTTCGCTGGCCGGGCCTTGCTGCTTCGCGCCGCAGTCGCAGCCACCGCTTTCGTGCTTGGAGCAGCCCGCCTCGGCCTTTTTCTTCAGGGCCTCTAGCTCCTCCAGCGGTTCGATCTCGCGGCGGAAGACCTCATGCACCGTCTCCTCCACCAGCACCATGACCGAGTCGCGCAGCGGGCGCACGTCGAGCACCTTGCCTTCGCCGTGGGGCGTGCCGATGATCTTGCCCGCCCGCGGCAACTGCTTCTTGGCCTCGACGTACTGCTCGTACTCATAGACCAGGCAGCAGCGCAGCCGGCCGCACATGCCGGTGATCTCCTGTGGGCTGAGGGAGATGCCCTGCTCTTTGGCCATGCGGATGGAAATGGGGCTGAACTCGGTCAGGAAAGTGGAGCAGCAGCGCGGGATGCCGCACGCGCCGTAGCCGCCCATCATCTTGGCGACATCGCGCGGGCCGACCAGTTGCATCTCGACACGGGTGCGCAAGATGCGGCCGAGCGCGCCCTGCACCTGCCGTACGTCGAGCTTCTTGTTCTCGGTGGTATAAGCAATGGTCAACCAGGAGCCATCGAAACTGAATTCCGCCTTGACAAACTTGGCGTCCTTGATACCCGCCTTGGACGCTTCCTCGCGGCAGGTGATCAGCGCGTCCAGTTCCTTCGACTCCCACACCTGCTTGAGCACCAGATCGCGCGGCGTGGCCCGGCGCTGCACAACGCGCAGCCCCTTGTGCCGGTGTACTTCGTCGGGCGGGATGAAGGCGATCACCTGCCCCAGTTGTTTGCCCCGCTTGGTTTCGACGATCACGTGATCGCCGGGGGCCAGATCTTTGTGGGAGCCGACCTTGAAGTGGTAGAGCTTCCCGAGCTTCTGAAAGCGAACACCAATGAAGTCAGAGGTTTCGCCAGGCGCCATAACAGTGGCCATAGGACTACCTCGTAATAATCGAAAAGTACCGCAGTGTACATTTATACCGGAAACAGGCCCGATCCGGCAACTTGACATATTTATGGAGGTAGAATTAGGAAGAGGAACACAGAGAGACACGGAGGGCAGACACAGAGTTCCACAGAGCAAGAGTGTTTCTTCCTCTGTGGAACTCTGTGTAATCTCCGTGTCTCTCTGTGTTCCTCTTCGCTCAGCCGATCATACTGATCGGGATAATGTTGTCCGCCTGTACCTGCAACGTCAGCACGCTGACCCGCGCCGCCACTTCGCGGGCGATTTGCCGCAGCGCCAGGGCCGCCTCCGACTCGGGGTAGGCGATGACGATGGGCCGGCCGCTGTCGCCGCCCTTACGCACGTTGGCGTCGAGCGGAATTGTGCCCAGGTAGGGCGCATTGTACTCTTTCGCCAGCTGCTCGCCCGCGCCCGTGCCGAAGAAGTCGCCGCTCATATTCTCAATGACGCCGATAATAGGCACTTCCAGCTTCTCGAACATCTTCAGGCCGCGCAGGGCATCGAGGGCTGCCACCTGCATTGGCTGGGTGACGATGATGGCCCCCGACAGCGGCAAGACCTGGGCCAGTGTCAACTGGGCGTCGCCCGTGCCCGGCGGCAGGTCGATGACGAGATAGTCGAGTTCGCCCCAGGCCACATCCGTCAACAACTGGCGGATGGCGCTGTGGAGCATCGGCCCGCGCCAGATCAGGGGTTGGTCCGGCTTGACGAGAAAAGCCATCGAGATGAACTTGACGCCGTAGCTTTCGGCCGGCACCATCAGGCGATTGCGCGGCGGCGGCATTTCGTTCTGGCCCATCATGATAGGCACATTGGGGCCCAGGATGTCGGCGTCCAGCAGGCCGACGCGCGCCCCTTCCTGGGCCAGGGAGATAGCTAGGTTGACGGCCACCGTCGTCTTGCCCACGCCCCCCTTGCCGCTCGACACCGCGATGGTATTGCGAAACGCCTGGCCGATCTGCTCGCCGACGCGCCGGTCGGCGGGAACGTTCGCGTCCCACTTGATCGTTACCTGTCCCACACCAGGCAGTTGGGCCAGCGCCGCGCGGGCGTCTGTCTCCATCTTACCGCGTAACGGGCAGGCGGGCGTCGTCAGCATAATGGTGAAGCTCACGTCGTTGCCCGCCATCTGCAAGTTGCGGATCATGTTCAGCGACACGAGGTCGCGGTGTAGCTCGGGTTCGATGACGGTGGACAGCGCTTTCATCACTGCCTCTTGCGTGAGGGCCGGCTGCTCTGTCTTTCGTCCAAACATGTGTACTCTCCAATTGCGATAAAGCACAATCGCTCCAGGCGGAGCGATTGTGAAAGCGTTTCACTCAGTAGCCCTTAGTACTGCGCGCCTCGATAGGGCAGTTGCCGGGCGTCGTCATTCGACAGGCGCGGCGCCTCTTCGGCCTGATCGCGCTTCTTGGCCTTGGCGGCCTCGGCCATCTGCCGGCCAGCCTCTTCGGCTGCGGCGCGCTTGGGATTGATCTCGCGCCAGTAGCTCAGCGGCTTGCTCAGCCGCTCCTTGTCGTGGATGTGGGCCGAGGTGCGGTCGTAGCTGGCCAGCTCGTAGTCGTGGTCCATCTTGATCGCGTCGAACGGGCAAAACTCGGCGCACAACCCGCAGTTCATGCACATGTCGATGTCGATGAAGAACTTCTCCGGCTCCGGCTTCGGCCGGCCGTTGGGCAGCTTGCCGCGCAAGATCCAGATACACTGCGGCGGGCACACCTTGGCGCAAATGCCACAGGAGGTGCACCAGTCATGGCCCCAGCGCTGGCCGGGCGGCGGGTCGTCGGTCACCAGAAACGGCACAAAGCGGAAGCGCTCTGGCGACGACAGTTTTTCTTCGGGATAGAAGACGGTCACGACGCCTTCCCCCTTGGGACTTTGCCGGACGGCGAAGGCCGCGTCGTTGTAGTATCGGCCGCCCTTACTCGCCCATTTTATGTCGTCGAGATAGGTCTGAACGAAATGGCGCAACGTAACCGCCATTCCCTTGACAATGCCCATTCCGTACATAGAGTCTCCGTTCCCTTGCCTTACAACAGACTTCGCAGTTGCAACCTAGAATCTGCGCAATCGCGGCTGAGGACAGCCGTGCGAAATCTGCGGATTCTTCCTCTTACCGATCGACCTCGCCCAGGACGATATCGATGCTGCCCAGGATCGCCACCACATCGGCCACTTTGTGCCCGCGAGACATCGGGCCGAGCGCGGTCAGGTTGATGAACGATGGAGCGCGAACGTGGTAGCGCTGCGGGTTGGCGTCGCGGCGCTTGGCGGTCACGTAGAAGCCCAGTTCGCCCTTAGGGTTCTCCACCCGGCCGTAAGATTCGCCGGCGCGCGGCGCGCGCAGAGCATACTGCGGCTTGTCGTTGACGACAGGCGCGCCCTCTGTCCGTCGCAGGTGGGGCAAGATTTGCTCCAGGATGCGCAGACTCTGGCGCATCTCGTCCATGCGCACCAGATAGCGGTCGTAGATATCGCCGTTGTAACGCACCGCGACATCGAAGTCGAGGTGATCGTAGTAGGAGTAAGGCTCAGCGCGACGAATGTCGTAGGCCACGCCGCTGGCGCGCAGCAGCGGGCCGGCCGTACTCAGATTGATCGCATCCTCCGGCGACAGGTAGCCCACGCCGATGGCCCGCGCGCGGACGATCTCGTTGTTGGTCATCAACTCGTCGCCCTGTTCCAGCACCCGCGGCAGCCGGTTGAAGATGAGTTCTTCCAGGTACTTCAGCGTCGGCATCCCACGCACTTCGTCAGGCAGGTCATAGGCCACGCCGCCGAAGCGCATGTAGTTGTGCATCATGCGCGAGCCGGTGACCGCTTCCATAAAGTCCACGATGAGTTCGCGCTCGATGTAGAAGTAGAGCATCGGCGTCTGCAACGCGCCCAGGTCATTGAGCAGGAAACCCAGCGCCCACAAGTGGTTAGCAATGCGGATCAGTTCGACCATCAGGATGCGCAGCCACTCGGCGCGCTCCGGCACAGTTAGCCCGAACAGCTTCTCGATGGTCAGCGCATATCCGAGGTTGTTGGACACACCGGAGAGGTAGTCCAGCCTGTCGGTGAACGGCATGTTCATGATAAACGTGTTGCGCTCGCCGATCTGCTCGTGGTTGCGGTGGAGGTAACCCATGACGGGCTTGAGGTCTACAATGGTCTCGCCGTCCAGCGTCACAACCATGCGGAAGACGCCGTGGGTGGACGGGTGCTGCGGCCCCATGTTGACCGTCACCTTGTCCGTCTTCAGCCCGGGGGTCGCGTCGCGCGTGTAGGAGAGGCCCAGGTAAACGTCCGTCTCCACGTCATATTCGTCGCCGGAGGGCAGCCAGCCGGGTGGATACTGCACGTTCTTGCCGTACGGGTTTTTCTCCTCCGCGCGGAAGACCTGACCATCAGGCCAACGGCTGCCGAAGGGCTTGTGCTCCTCCTCATAGAACGGCTCGCGCCAGTCCTTGCGCAGCGGGTGACCGTTAAAGCCGTCCCAGGTCAGGATGCGGCGCGGGTCGGGGTGGCCCAGGAAGTGGAAGCCGTACATGTCGAACGCTTCGCGCTCCTGGAACTCCGCGCCGCGGAACACGGGCACGAGAGTCGGGATGACCGGCTCGTTCCGATCTACCTGTACCTTCAGCACCACCGGGCCGCCGCCGCGGTTAATGCTGTACAGATGGTAAACCGCCTCCAGCTTGCCCTCTTCGATGTAGTCGACGCCGGTTACGCTCGACAAGTAGTTGAAACCCAGTTCATCGCGCAGCGACTTGGCGACTTCGGGGATGGCATCGGCGTAGACGATCAGCCCTTCATACCCCTCGCGCGTGTCGTCGCTGACCACGTCGGGGAACAGTTCCTTTAAGCGGGCGATGGCTTCCTGCGCCGGGGTCAGGGCGGGAGCGGCCGGTTCGGCCATGCCGGGTTCTTCAAGGATTGCTTCGCTCATCGTTTCATCTCCGCTTACTGGGGGTTGACCGTCTTGGGGGCGTCTTCTACCTGGGGCGGGCGCTCCGGCTCCGCCTCGGCGGCACGCACCGGGTCCTCAACCGGGCGCCTGGCCGCTTCCCGGCGGATAACGTCCAGTTGCCGCACATCCACCAGGTCCGGGCCGAGGACGGGCACCGGATAAAGGCCAGCCGTCGGGTCTTTCTTGTTATACCAGGGGGCGGTGGCGATGGACTGCTGGTCGATCTTTTCCTGCAATGCGATCAGGCCATTGATGAGAGCCTGAGGAGTGGGCGGGCAACCGGGCACGTATACGTCCACCGGCAGGAACTTGTCGATGCCATCCACCACGTTGTAGCCTTCTTTGAAGGGGCCACCGCCGGACGCGCACGCGCCCATGCTGAGGATGTAGCGCGGCTCCGGCATCTGGTTGTACAGGCGAACGATGGTCGGCACCATCTTTTTAGTGACTGTGCCGGAGACGATCATCAGGTCTGATTGGCGCGGCGTGGCGCGGAAGACCTCCATGCCGAACCGGGCCAGGTCGTACCGGCTCGACGCCGTGCAGATCATCTCGATGGCGCAACAGGCCAGGCCAAAGGTTACCGGCCAGATAGAGTTGCGCCGAGACCAGTTGTAGACAGGGTCCAGCAACTTCGCGATGTTGGTGATAAAGACATTGCTCGCCACTTCCTCCGGTACCGCGATGTCACCGTTGGCGGCTCCCGTATTCGCTACGGTCATGCTAGGTCGCCTCCTCGTACCAAACAGTTAGAATATCAAGCAAGAACTGCTCAGTCACCAGGGCAGGGTCATCCTGGAAGCCGGGCAAGGCTTCGACCAGCGCGGTCAACTCGGCCAAACTGATGTCGATAGGCCGGCGGTTGGGGTGGTGCTCCATTAATGCGACCACAATGGCGTAGGTCGAATCCCAATAGAGTTCAGGTTCGTGGTCAGTCAAAGGCTTTTCCCGACTGCTCTTTAGCGCTAAGTATAGTGCATAGTGATCAAGTGGTCGAATTGTAGCCTCTGAGAAATTCGGCATTCTGCGCAAGCATCTTATGCACATTTTGCTCATCTCTCCCTATCACGGCGGCAGCCACCAGGCGTGGGCCGAAGGCTACCGGCGGTATAGCGCCCACATGGTCGAACTGCTGGCGCTGCCGGCGCACTTCTGGAAGTGGCGCATGCACGGCGGGGCGGTGACATTGGCCCGCCGCTGGCTGGCGGCCGGCGCTGGCCCGCTTCCCGATCTGTTGCTGGCGACCGACTTGCTCGATCTGACCACCTTCCTGGCCCTGACCCGCCAGCAGACGGCGGACATCCCGGCGGCCGTCTACATGCACGAGAACCAGCTCACCTACCCCCTGCCCGACGACCCCACCACCGGCCCCATGCGCCGGCAGTTGGGCGAACGCGACCGCCACTACGCCTTCATCAACTACGCCTCCATGCTGGCCGCGACGCGCGTGTTCTTCAACTCCCACTACCACCTGACCACCTTCTTCGACGCCCTGACACCTTTCCTGCGCCACTATCCGGAGTACAACGAGTTGGACACGGTCGAACTGCTGCGCGGGAAGAGCGAGGTGTTGCCCGTCGGCATCGATCTGCGCCGGCTCGGCGCGGAGCCGCCCAACCTGGAGCCGGCGGCTCCCCCGCTCATCCTGTGGAACCAACGCCTGGAGTACGACAAGAATCCGGAGCAGTTCATCCGTGTGCTGAACGAGCTGGCCGCGGAGGGCATAGCTTTCCGGATCGCCCTGTGCGGCGAGCGGTTCGGCGCGCCGAGTCAGGCGTGGCAGGAAGGCGTCACGGCGCTGGGGGCGAGGGTTATTTATGATGGTTATGCGAATGATGAAACGTATCGCCGCCTGCTCTGGGAGGCAACGCTCACCTTCTCCACCGCCCATCATGAGTACTTCGGCATTTCCATTCTGGAAGCCATCGCCGCGCACACGCTGCCGCTACTGCCCAACCGGCTGAGCTACCCAGAGATTATCCCGCCTGACTTCCACGCCCACTGCCTCTACCGCAGCCGTGACCATCTCATGGCGCGTCTGCGCTGGGCGCTGAGCCGGCCAGCCGAGGCCGGCGCCATCGCCCGCCGCCTGGCCGCGGCCACGGCCGGCTATGATTGGGTTGCCCTCGCACCCACATATGACCAAAAACTGGTCGCTATTGTCGAAGGGGCCAGACCTGAATGAATCACGCACCCCGGCCAGCACAGGGCGCACCGCAAAGCTTCAGAAATCTGCGTAATCTGCGAAATCTGCGGATTCCTTCTTCACGCTTTGCGGAACCAGAACCAACCGGAATGCCAGGCAGGCCGATCCTCCACTTGCGTCAGGCCACGTTCCAACCGCTCCAGGACGAAGGCGTCGCCCAACGTCGCGTAGATGGTCTCTTCGGCGATGCCGCGCGGCCCCTCCTCGCCCGGCGGCTCCACCTCGTCGCGCAAGTGGGCGAAGAGAACGTAGAGCCCGCCCGGCCGCAGCAGGCGCGCCAGTTCAGCGTGGTAGTCGACCAGCATCTCCTCGCTGAAGGAGTGCATGCAGCCAACGTCAATCACCAGGTCATAGACTGGCTTCAAGAAAGATAGCGCTGTGGCCGACGCCACGTGGAAGCAGACGCGGTCGGCGACGCCGGCGGCTCTTGCCCTACGCCGCGCCTCGTCCACGGCCTGCGGGACGAAGTCGATACCATCTCCCACCCAGCCCCGCGTC
>NZ_JAYRVJ010000404.1:0-3399 GCF_041918635.1 Promineifilum sp. (SeqCode) | reverse complement strand
TGGGGTTGGGCGAGCCGTACCGACTGGCGGCGCTATTCGGCCCGGTCACGGCTGAGGAGTGCGCCGCGCAGCCGCCGCGCCCGTCGTCGCTGTCCCAGGCGGTGGGCGCGACGGGCGGGCGCACCTATGACTTCAGCTTTTGGGGCATCGCCACGGCCGCCGGCGCGATGGCCGAAGTCATCTGGCGCGGCGACGCCTGTGCGTTGCAGCGCACCGACCGCGTGCCGCTGCGGATTGATGAGGATCGCGCGGTCAAGCCGTGCCCGGCCGTCGATCCCTTGCAGCCTGAGGACTGGCCCGACTTACTGCTGCACCGCGTCCGGCTGGTCGCCCCGGCCGGCGCGACCCAGGCCGAGATCCGCTTCATCACCCCGCCGGGTAAGAACGCCATCGTGGACGCCGTCTCCTTCCAGGCCACGGCCGAGACGACGGTCAACGGCGATCTGCTGGAGGTGAATGACGATGGCGAGGTGGTCGGCTGGCAGTTGGCCCCGGCGACGGCCGCGGGCGTCGCGCTACTGCCCGTGGCGGGCGGCCTGCGACTGAGCAACGCCGGCAGCCAAGCGGCCAGCCTGTTGCAGAGCTTCCCGGTCGCGGCGGCCCAGCCGTTCTCGCTGCACTTCGAGGGTGAGATCGGCGGCGTTGGCGCGGGGGGGCCGCCGCGCGTCGAACTGCACTGGCTGGACGAGGCCGGCGCGCCGGTGGGCGCGATCACTGCCCTGGCGATCCAGCCGGATCAGACCGATCACCGGCTGCAAGCCACGACGCCCGCCGCGGCGGTGGCTGCGGAGTTACACCTGGTCTTGCCGGCCGGGGCAGCGCTGGTCGTGCGGCGGGTGGCCTATGCGCCGGTGGAGGCGGCGACCGTCCCCATCTGCTTCGTGGCCCAGGCCCCCGGCGACATCACCGTCCTCGGCTTTGACTACGCCTATGACACACCGCCGACCCGGCCCGCGCCCGCGCCGCCCGGCGGTCTGTGCCCGCCCACGCCGCCCGGTCGCCGGCCCGACGGCAAGTCGGGCTGCGTCTGCGCCTACTGCGCCACGCCGTGCGGCCCGTGTTGCGATGAGCCGGCGACGACTGGCGACGCCGCCGTGCCGCCGGCTGTCGCGTTGCGCGCCGTGGCCCGCCCCACGCGGGCCGTGCGCGTCCCGGTGGCGACGGGAGCGGGCGCGATGGCCCGTGGGCCGCTGGAAGCCATGCGCGCGGCGGCCCGCCCGCGCGTCAGGCCCGTCGAGGACGATTTGCGCGCGTTCATGGTCGCGACGCCGGGCGAATGGGCGGCGCGCGCCCCCGACCTGGCCGTCGCCTCCACGCCGCTGACCATCGTGCGCGGCATCGGCCCGGGGCGCGCGGTCGCGCTCAATGAGCTGGCGATCGACTCGCTGCCGCAACTGGCCGCGGCCGCCCCGGAGCGGATCGCGGACGCTTTGCGCGGCGTGTCGCCGGCCATCGCCGCCGGCTACGTGGCTGAGGCGCGTGCGCTGCTGGCCGACCCGACGGCGCTGCCCGCGCCCCTGGTGTCCTGCATCATGCCGACCTACAACCGCCGCGACTTCGCGGCGCAGGCCATCGATCTGTTCCGGCGGCAGGAATACCCCAACCGGGAGTTGATCATCGTCGATGACGGCGAGGAGGCGGTCGAGGACCTGATTCCGGGCGAGGCCGCGCAGCGCGCCGACGGGATCGCCATCCGCTACGTCCGTCTGGCCGGCCGCCAGTCCATCGGGCACAAGCACAACGTGGCCTGCGAGCGAGCGGCGGGGCCGATTATCGCCCATTGGGACGACGACACGTGGTACGCGCCCTGGCGGCTCAGCTATCAGGTCGCCGCTCTGGTGCGGCGGGAGGCGGATCTGTGCGGGCTGGACAATGTGCTGCACTACAACCCGGCGACCGGCGGGACGTGGCACTCGACGCGCCCGCCCGGCCCGGAGCCGTGGATGCCCGGCAGCACCCTTTGCTACCGCACGTCGGTCTGGCGGGCGCGACCATTCGACGACAGCTCGGTCGGCAGCGACATCCTCTTCCTGCGCGGCCGGCCTGACGCCCGCATCATCACGCTCCAATCGATTGCCTGGCTGGTGGACATCATTCACGGCGCGAACGCGAGCCCCAAAGACCCGCGCAGCCCGCTCTGGCAGCCCTATCCGGCGGCCGAGATACGGCGACTGATGGGCGACGACTGGGCTTTCTATGAGCGGCTGGCCGGGCGGCAGCCCGCGCCGGCCGGTTGACCTGATTGCGTAGGGGCCGGGCGCGCTTGTCGTCCGGCCCCTCTATGGAGGACGTTACGGAACAGATAGAACCCATCGCCGCCGCGATCGAGGCGCTCCTGAGACCCGTGGCGCTGCTGGCGCTCATCGTTCTGGCGCTCTTTGTCGCCTGGGCGGTCGTTCACCGCGTGCGGCAGGGGCGGGCCGAGCGGCGGCTGGCGGCCGTCCTGCAATTGGCCGACGCGGCCATCGATTACGTGGAGCATCTCGACGCGCGCGGGGATCTGACTGTGCCGGCCGGCGGCGTTAAGAGCGGCTTCAAGCTGGCCCTGGCCGGGGAGTGGCTGCAAGCGGAGGCGGCGCGGCTGGGCATCCGGCTGGCGGTCGAGGAGGCGGCGGCCTGGGTGCGGGCGCGGCTGCAACGGCGCAGCGGCGAACTGAAGCTGTTCGTGACGATGGCCGAGGCGGCCCGCGAGGCGGTGGATCGCGTGGAGCGGCTGGTCATGGGCGATTCGACGGCCCGGCTGGACACCAGCAACCGGACGCTGTTCTATAGCCGGCTGGCGGCTGACTGGTTCGTCGTGCGGCTGGCCGAGCACGGGGCGGTCGTGACGCGCGACGAGGGCACAGCCTGGGTGCAGGCGGAACTGCTGCGCCGGCTCAACGCCCGCGCCGACGAGATGGCGACGCGCAACGATCTGGCCTCGCTGGCGCTGGAGGCCAACGCCTTTTTGGACACGCTGCGGGCCAACAACCGGCTGCCGGCGGGTATTGAGGCGGCGCGCGATCTGGCCATTGCCTGGGTGCTGACCGAGGTTGCCAAGCGCGGGCTGGCCTATACGCCGCGGGAGATTGTGGGGGCGGTGAAGCAGATCGTGCGATAGAAACCGAGTTTCTTCCGAGAAACTCGGTTTCTACAAAATGTACCGGATATATATCTGTCTTTCTCTCTGGGGATACAGTCGCGTCGGCCCGGCTTCACCTATAGTTATCGAGGAATTCATCCCAATACGGTAGGTGAAGTACTATGACCCTGAACGATAAAGTGGCGCTGGTTACCGGCGCTGGCTCTGGCCTGGGCAAGGCCGCCGCGCTGCGGCTGGCCCGTGAGGGCGCGAAGGTCGCCGCGCTCGACCATACACTGGAAAATGCGCAGAAGACGGTGCGCAAGATCGAACAGGCG
>NZ_JAYRVJ010000403.1:0-2970 GCF_041918635.1 Promineifilum sp. (SeqCode) | reverse complement strand
GGCGGCAGCAGTCCGCCGGCCGATTCAGCGCCAGCATCACCCCCCCCGGCGCCAACACGCCGCTGCGCTTGGAGTACTTCGAGGACACCGGCCGCGCCGCCGTGTCCGTGTCGTGGAACCCGCCGGTCACCGGCGGCGGCCCGGGCACCGGTGGCACTACGCCGCCCATCACGGGGCCGACGGCCACGGTGACCGGCACGGGCGGGGCGCGCCTGAACATCCGTAGCGCCCCGGGCGGCTCGCTCATTGTGGGCGAGCAGCTGGCGTTTAATCAGACGGTGGGGTTGACCGGCTTCCGCTCGGCCGATAGCGGGTGGGTGGAGGTCTTCAAGCCGGCCGGCGGCACGGGCTGGGTCAGCGCCCGCTACGTGACCACCTCCGTCCCCGTCGCCAGCCTGGCTGTAAGATAAATAAATCAACCACGGATTGGACGGATGAAACGGATTGAAGCTTCGGCTCAATCCGTTTCATCCGCGAAATCCGTGTCAATCCGCGGTCAATTTATTCGTGCGCGGCTTCTTCGGCTTCGCGCTCTTTGCGCAGCTTGACTACCAGCTCTTCCTGCAAGTGGCCGGGCACGCGGCCGTACTGCATGAACTTCATGCTGAATAGCCCGCGCCCCTGCGTCATCGAGCGCAGGTCGGCGGCGTAGCTCTGCATCTCGGCCAGCGGCACTTCGGCGCGGACGATACTCTTGTTGCCGTCCTGATCCATGCCCAGCACGCGCGCCCGCCGCGAGTTCATGTCGCCCAGAATGTCGCCCATGTTGTCGGCCGGCACGGTGACGGTCACCTCATAGATCGGCTCCAGCAACATCGGCCCGGCCTTCATCACCGCCTGCTTGAACCCCTCGCGTCCGGCCGTCTGGAAGGCGATTTCCTTGGAGTCCACCGGGTGCATCTTGCCGTCGGTGATGACGGTGCGGATGCCCACCACCGGGTAGCCGGCCAGCACGCCGTTCTCCAGCGCCTGGCGGCAGCCCTTCTCCGTCGCGCTGACGAAGGGGGCCGACACCGCGCCGCCGAAGACCTCCGAGGCGAACTCGAAGCCGCGCTCCTCCTCCACCGGCTCCACGCGCAGCACGACCCGCGCGTATTGGCCCGCGCCGCCCGTCTGCTTCTTGTGGGTGTAGTCGGCGTCGGCCGACTTGGTGATCGTCTCGCGGTAGGGAACCTTGGGCGTCGTCGTGCGCAGGTGGACGCCGAATTTCGACTGCGCCTTGTGCACGGCGATGTCCAGATGGGCCACGCCCATGCCGGACAGGATCGTCTCGCGCGTGGCCGGCTCGGTGTGCCAGTGCAACGTCGGATCCTCGGCCACCAGCCGGTTGAGCGACTGGCTCAGCTTGGCCGTGTCCGATTGGGACACGGGGTGAATGGAGACGGAAGAGAGCGGGTCGGGCTGGTCGATGGGCGCGATGCGCACGATCCGGCCGCGGTCGCCCAGCGTGCCGTTCGTCGCCGCCTCGCCCAGCTTCACCACCGTGCCGATGTCGCCGGCGTGCAGCCGCGGCACGGGCTGCGTCTCCTTGCCGCTGGGCGCTTGCAGCTGGCCGACGCGCACCTCGGCGTCGTGGTCGGCGTCCCACACGCGGGAGTCGGACTCCAGCGTGCCGCCGAAGACGCGCAGGTAGCTCGTCTTGCCGAAGTTGTCCTCGCGGCTCTTCCAGACGAAGACCGCCAGCGGGGAGGCGTCGCTGACCTCGTGCTTGACCGCCTCGCCCTTGGCGTTCACGCCCTCGAACGGGCCGACCTCGTTGGGCGCGGGCAGCAGGGTCACGCAGGCGTCGAGCAGGGCGTCCGTGCCGATGCCCACCTCGCCGGCGCAGTAGAGGATGGGGATGGCCGCGCCCTTGAGGATGGCGCCCTTCAGGCCGCGGGCGATCTCTTCGGCCGTCAGCTCTTCCCCTTCCAGGTACTTCTCGATCAGCGCGTCCTCGCCCTCGGCCGCGGCCTCCACCAGGGCCGTGCGCCCCTCTTCGGCCGCGCCGGCCAGATCGGCCGGGATGGGGGCGCGGTCGCCCTTCTCGCCCAGCCGCGCTTCCATGCTCAACAAGTCCACGACCCCCTTGAAGCCGGGGCCTTCGCCGATGGGCAACTGCAACTCGACGAAGTGGCCGTGCAGGTTCGTCCGGATGCTCTCCAGCACGCGCCGCGTGCGCACGTTCTCACGATCCATCTTGTTGACGACGATGAGGCGGGGGCGGTGGTAATGGTCGGCCGCGGCCCAGACCGCTTCCGTGCCCACTTCGACGCCGGCGACCGCCTCGATCAGCACCATGGCGCTGTCGGCCACCTTCATGGCGCTGTTGACCTCGCCGATGAAGTCCAGGAAGCCGGGGGCGTCCAGCAGGTTCAGCTTCACGCCCTTCCACTCGATGGGGGCGATGGCCGTGGCGATGGAACTGTTGCGCGCGATCTCTTCCTCTTCGAAGTCGAGGTGGGCCGTGCCGCTCAGCACGCTGCCCATGCGCGTGATCGCCCCGGTCTTGAAAAGTAGCCGCTCGACCAGGGTCGTCTTGCCCGCGCCGTTGTGCGAGATAAGGGCAATGTTGCGTATCTGTCCGGTTTGATAATCCTTCATGTGTGGCTTAAACCTCTAGGGATTGTATAACGGTGGTAGCGAGCGGAGGACGGAAGTCGATGCTCAAGCGGCTGCCATGGGCCTGGACAAACCGCCTACTCACCAGATAAGGTACGATGCAGAGTGCATAAGGCGTAGGGTCTGATTTTAGTCGAAACTGACCCGGGCGGCAAGACGTATAGGGAAGCAGGGGAGAGGGGGCGCAGGGGAGCAGGGGAGCAATTCTAGAAATCTGCGTAATCTGCGAAATCTGCGGATTCTTTCTCTTATAAGGAAGGGAATGATGTCTGACGAAAAGGTGCTTGACGAAAAGACGGCGCGGGAGCGCTCCAGCCGCTCAGTGTTGGGGCCGATTTTGCTCATCGCCGTCGGCGTGCTGTTTCTGCT
>NZ_JAYRVJ010000402.1:0-6762 GCF_041918635.1 Promineifilum sp. (SeqCode) | reverse complement strand
CCGCAGGCGGATCATGCCGTAGAGCACGCCCCACAGCAGAAAGTAGAACAGGCTGGGCAGTCCCGGCGCGACCGATTCACCGAACAGCAGGTAGCCGGTCGCGCCGAACAGCACACCGCTGGCGACGGCCGCCGTCAGCCCGCCGCGCCAGTCGGCCAGCGCCCGGAAGACGAGGCCGAACGTCCACACCTGGACGGCAAACGCCTCGAACAGCAGCAGGTAGGCGAAGGCGCGCCCCGACCCGGCCGAGCGAATGGCGATGACTTCCACCAGCAGGGCGAACTCCACCACGGCCTGGCCGTCGGGGTTGAAGGTCGTCGTGGGCCAGCCGGGCAGGAAGCGGCCGATCAGCACGGCCACCCAACCCAGCACGGCGAAGCCGATGCCGGCGAAGAGGGGCCGCCCGCCGCGCAACCCCAGCCCGCGCAGCCCGTAGAAGCGCAGGCCGGTGAACCAGCTGGCGATGCCCAACGCGGCGAAGAGGGGCGCGGCGTTGCCGGGCGCGCCGGCCACGCGGGCCGTCAACGCGCCGGTGATGATGCCGACCAGCAGCGCCGCGGCCAAGGGCAGGACGATGGCAACGAGAACCCGGTTGCGGGCCAGAGCGGGCGGGAGCGGCGAGGGAACGGCGTCACCCGAAATGGGCTTGCCGGCGGGATTGTCAGGCATGGTCACATTGTAGCAGGCCGCGGCGGATTGTCATGCGTTGGCGTTGTGCGCCACCCTCCCATGCGCTACACTTGCCCCCTTATGGCCCCTCATCGAGATAACGCGGCGGACGCGGCCCCGCCCTCTGACGTACCCGCCCCCGCCGCGCCGCCGCCCGGAGAGTGGGCCTGGGACGCCCGGCGGGTCGCCCAGTTGGGTATCCTCACCGCCGGCCGCTTCTGCCTCAATGGCGTCCTGCGCCTCGTCTACCCGTTCGCACCGGCCTTCGCTCGCGGTCTGGGCGTGCCGCTGCCGACTATCTACGGGCTGATCTCGCTGCGCAACTTCACCGGCCTGTTCAGCCCCTTGCTCGCCCCGCTGGCCGAGCGCTTCGGCCGGCGCGCGGCCATGGCCGTCAGTCTGGCCATCTTCAGCGCCACCGTCTTGCTGGTCGCCGCCGCGCCGAGCGTGTGGACGCTGGGTCTGGCGCTGGTCACTGTGGGCGCGGTCAAGGTCATCTATGACCCGGCCATGCAATCCTACCTCGGCGACGCCGTGCCCTACGCCCAGCGCGGTCGGGCGCTGGCGGTGACAGAGTTCGGCTGGAGCGGCGCCTTCCTGATCGGCGCGCCGTTGACCGGCTGGCTCATCACTCGCTACGACTGGTCAACGCCGTTCCTCTGGCTGGGCATTGGCGGCATCTCCGCCGCCGCGTTGCTCTGGCGCACCCTGCCCGCCGCCCGCCGCCACGACCACGGATCCGTGAGCATCGCCTATACCTGGCAAATGCTCCGCAAGCACCCGGTCATCTGGGCCGCGGCGCTCTACATGCTGCTGCCCCTGGTGGCTCAGGAGTCGCTGTTCATCGTCTACGGCGACTGGATGGAGAGCACGTTTGGCCTCAGCCTGACCGGGTTAGGGCTGGCGACGACGCTCATCGGCCTGGCCGAAATGACCGGCGAGGGGACGGCCGGCTGGTCGGTCGACCGCTTCGGCAAGCGGCCGGTGGTCATCCTGGCCGGCCTGCTGACGGCCGCCGCCTTTCTGCTCGTCCCGTTCAGCGTCGGCAGCCTGCCCACGGCGCTGGCCGCGCTGGTGGGTGTGTTCTTCTTCTTCGAGATCGCCGTCGTTGGAGCCATCCCGCTGTTGACCGAGATCGTGCCGGAGGCGCGCGGCGCGGTGATGTCCATGACCTTTGGAGCGATGGCCGCCGGGCGCACCATCGGCTCCATCGTCGGCCCCTTCGTCTGGGCCCGGGCCGGCGTCGTCGGCAACAGCCTCGTCGCGGCGACGGTGATGGTGCTGGCCGTCCTCGTCCTGGCCCGCTGGCTGCGCGAGGGGCGTGAGGTTTCCCCATGAGCGAACCAATCGATCTGTTAGTACACTCGGCCGGGCAGCTCTGTCTCGTCCCACCCCACGGCGGCCCGCAGCGCGGCGCGGCCCTGGGCGACCTGGGCCTCATCGCCGACGGCGCGGTAGCCGTCGCCGATGGGCGAGTCGTCGCCGCCGGGCCTTCAGCCGAGTTGCGCGCCCGTTTCGACGCCGCGACGGCGCTCGACGCCGGCGGGCGCTGCGTCCTGCCCGGCTTCGTCGATCCGCACACCCACATCCCCTGGATGGGCGACCGGGCCGGCGAGTTCGAACAGCGCCTCGGCGGCGCGACCTACATGGAGATCATGGCCGCCGGCGGCGGCATCATGTCCACCGTGCGCCAGACGCGGGCGGCCACCGTCGCCGAACTGGTGGCCGACAACCTGCCCCGGCTGGCCCGCCTGCTGCGCTACGGCACAACCAGCGTCGAGGCCAAGACGGGCTACGGCCTGGAGACAGCCGCCGAATTGCGCCAGCTCGACGCCATCATGGCCCTTCACGACTCCCAGCCGGTCGAGATCACGCCGACTTTCCTGCCCGCCCACGCCATCCCGGCCGAATACGCCGGCGACACCGACGGTTACGTCCGCTACCTCATCGAGGACACCCTGCCCGCCGGCGCGGCCTGGATGCGGGCGCGCGGCCTGACACTCTTCTGCGACGTATTCTGCGAGGAGGGCGTGTTCGACGTGGATCAGACGCGGCGCATCCTGGAGGCGGCCGCCGCCCTGGGCTACCGGCTCAAGGTGCACGCCGACGAGTTCGCCGGGCTGGGCGGCACGCGACTGGCTGTGGAGTTGGGCGCGACCTCGGCCGACCACCTGGTCAGCACGCCGGAAGCCGACATCGCCGCGCTCGGCCGCGGTCAAACGGTCGCGGTGGGGCTGCCGGGCACGCCGTTTGGCCTGGCCCACCGCGACTACACACCGGCCAAAGCCATTCTGGCCGCGGGCGGCGCGCTCGCTCTGGCGACCGATTGCAACCCCGGCACGTGCTGGTGCGAATCGATGCAGATGGTCATCGCCCTGGCCTGCCGTTACATGGGACTGACCCAGGCGCAGGCCCTTGTCGCGGCCACGCTCAACGCCGCCTTCGCCATCGGCCGCGGCGACCAGGTTGGCAGCCTGACCCCCGGCTATCAGGGTGACTTGCTCATTCTGGACGTGGCCGACTATCGCCAGCTTGGCTACCGCTTTGGCGTGAACCTGGTACGGACGGTTGTCAAACGTGGGCAGGTTGTGGCTGAGAATACATTCTAAGAGGAACACAGAGAGACACAGAGAGCGGACACAGAGGGACACTGAGAAAAGAGGCATCTTCTCCTTGTCTCTCTGTGTTCCTCTTAATCAACTCGATAAGCACACCCGTAGGGTTATAATTCGCCCATGACACAACGCATTCTCGCGCTTTGCGCGCTGCTCATCCTGATGTTGGCGGCCGTCGCCTGCCGGCAAGACCCGGCGGCCACGACTGAGACGCCGGGCGAAGCCACTCCCCCGCCGGCCACCGTGCCCCCTGTCGTCTCCACCAACACACCCATCCCGCCCTCCCCCACCCCGCTGCCGCCGCTGGCCGCCACGGTGAACGGGGCGCTCATCCTGCTCAGCGATTACGAGCACGAGTTGGCCCGCTACGAGGCGGCCAACGCGGCGGCCGGCGTCGAACCAGCGGCCGACTACCGCGAGCAGGTGCTCAACGCCCTCATCGAGCGCGAGCTGATCCTGCAAGAGGCCGCGGCCCAGGGCGTGACCGTCACGCCGGAGCAGGTCGAGGAGCGCCTGACCGAACTGCGCACCGAATCGGGTGAGGCGGGCGCGTTCGATACGTGGCTCCAGGAGAATAGCTGGACCGAGGAGACGTTCCGCGCGGCGCTGGCGGCCGAGATGGTCGCCGGTGAAATGGCGGCGCGGGTCACGGCCAACGTGCCGACGACGGCCGAGCAGGTGCGCGCGCGCTACATCCAGATGGACGACGCGGCGCTGGCCCAATCCGTGCTCGAGCGGGCGCGGGCCGGGGACGACTTCGCCTTTCTGGCCGAACAGAACTCGGTCGACCGGGTGACGGGGGAAAACGGCGGCGACCTGGGGTTCTTCGCCGCCGGGGGGTTGCTCGTTCCGGAGGTAGAAGCGGCGGCTTTTGCCCTGCAACCGGGCGAGATCAGCGACCTGGTCGCCGTGACTGGCGCGGACGGCGCGACCGTTTACTACATCGTCCAGGTGACCGAGCGCGAGCCTGACCGCGCCCTGACGGCCGACGCCCGGTTCGCGCTGCTACAGGCGACGTTCGACGCCTGGCTGGAGGGGCTGTGGACGAACGCGACCATCGAACGCTTCGCCCCATAAGAATTAAACACGGATAGGACACAGATTTTACGGATGAAACGGATTGATCTATCCGTATTATCCGTCTGATCCGTGTCCCATCCGTGTTTCATCTCTTCACGATCCCGACGCCCCATCCGACCACACGGTCACAATGTGCTCATAGGCGGCCTTTAGCTGCGGGTCATTGGCCTGCCGGGCGCGCCGGCGCATATGTGACCGCACCAGCCAGCCGGCGACCGTGCGCTTGAGCCGGCCGTGGTGCTTGCGGTAGAGTTGGGCGCGGCTGGTCCACAGATTGAGCAGCGACTGGGCCGGAATCTGGCGCGTGCTCTCGCCGCCAAAGTGGACGATCTCGGCCGCCGGAACCACGTAAATCTCCCACCCCGATTCGCGTACGCGCCAACTCCAGTCGATCTCCTCGCAATACATGTGGAACGACTCATCGAAGCCGGCGGTGGACTCGGCCACGTCGGCCCGGACGAGCATCGTCGCCCCCAGGGGGTGGTCGATGGCGAAGGGCGAGCGGTCGGGCTGGTAGAAGCGGCGCGGGTAGCGGCCGTTCAGCCGGCTATCGTAGAGTCGCGGCGGCATGGCGTAGAGGTCGAAGACAAGCTGGCCCAGACCGGGGAAAGAGAAGGCGCTGTGCTGGAAGCGGCCGTCGCCGTAGGTGAGTCGCGCCCCGGCCATGCCGCCCTTGGGTCGCTCGTCGAGGCACTTGATCAGCCTGCCAATGGCCCCTGGCCGCACCAGCGTGTCCGGGTTCAAGAAGAAGTAGTAGCGCGGGTGGTAGGCAGCGGCAGCGCGCAAGCCCTGATTGTTGGCCGCGCCGAAGCCGGGGTTGTGCCGGTTGGCGATGACGTGGACTTGCGGGAAGAGATCCTCCAGCAGTTCCACCGTACCGTCGGTCGAGGCGTTATCGACGACCCAAATCTCGCCCCGCAAGCGGGAAGCGCGCAAGTCAGCTGCCACCGATCGCAGGCAGTCGGAGAGATAATTGCGAACATTCCAACTGACGATAATGATGGCAACGTCGATCATCTCAGTCCAGTTCTGCCCATAGGTCGGCAGCTTCCAGGTCCAGTGTGTCTTTGATAAAGCGAATCGGGTCATAGGCGGCGTCATTGGCCGGTTCCAGTCCGGTCCAACCATAGAAATCGGCCGAACAAAGCGACGTCTGGCACGCTTCCGACGCGGCGAACTCGGCCAGGGTCGCCAGCGTCTGTCGGGCCAAACTGAGCGGAAAATCGGCCCCGAACACGACCGTCTCGTTAGGGATCGGCTCGCTGAGGGCCAGGATACGGGTAGCGTCGAAGATGTCGGGGGTAACGTCGAACAGGCGCGAGCGCGCGTCGCGGAGCCGGTAGCCGCCAAATTCCGGTTCGCCCGCGACGAGCACGTAGCCGATCGGGCTGCGGGTGGGCGAAATGCCCAGGGCGCGCCACTCTTCCGGCTCCGTCTCGCCATACACCCACGTCCGGTCGACGGGCATGATGGGCGGGATGAAGTCGGCCGTGGTCACGTCGACCTCCTCGCTGTAGAGCGCCATCAGGGCGCTGCTGTCCTCTGGCATCGTCACGATCTCGCCCGGCTCGACGCCCGCCTCGGCCAACTTGGCCCGGAAGTAGAGGTAGTTGGGCAGGCTGCGGGTGTCAGAGACCGCCCAACGCTGGCCGGCCAGGTCGGCCAGCGCGCTGCCGCCGCCGGGGCGGACGACGATCATGCCCATCTGCCAGGTCAGGTCGTCGCTGTGACGGGCGACCAGGCCGGCCTGGGCGTCGCACTGGTCATGGGCCAGCGTATAGGCCGCGGCCGAGACGACGCCGATCACGTCGGCCGGCGCGGCGCACAGTAGCGCCACCAACGCCTCCTCGCTATCGGGGATGCCGATGGCGAACTCCACGCCTGTCGCCGCCTCCAGCGCCGCGACCAGCGCCTCGCCGCGCTGGGTGATGACGGCGCTGCTGGCGATGGGCGGGAAGAGCAGTTGCACCGGCCGCTCGGCCGTGCCGAGTGGCGGCCGGGTGACTTCGACCGTGGCCGTGATGACCTGGGGCGTCGGCTGGGCCGGTGCCGGCGTCACCGCGACGGCTGGCTCCGCCGTACGCCGCGGAGTCGGAAATACCGTCCCACCAACTTCGACCAGGCGCGTGACTTCGACCGTGACGACCTGCGGTTCGCAGGCGGCCAGACACAGGAAGAGCAGAATGATACCGATGGTGAGAATGGCGGTGTTGTTTCGCATGGTTGGACAAAAAATGACTGGCCACACCAGTCACCTGCCTGTTGTCAATCTGTCGCCTCGCGCATCCGTTGGGGGCGCGGCGGCCAGCGGGCTCCCAGACACGTCACTGCGAGTGTATCTCGGGTATAGGTCAGACACCAAGCGCGGGGGGCGTATGTTTAGGGGAGATTAAGGTGG
>NZ_JAYRVJ010000401.1:0-4966 GCF_041918635.1 Promineifilum sp. (SeqCode) | reverse complement strand
TGGGTGATGAGGCCCACTACCCCCCGGCCCAGCAGCACGCCCAGCCCCAGCCCCAGCGCCGAGCCGATCAGGCTGAGCAGCGCCGCCTCGCCCAGAATGAGCGCGAACAACTGCCCGCCCGTCGCCCCCAGGCAGCGCAGGACGCCAAACAGGGGCCGGCGCTGGATGACGCTGAAGGTCACGGTGTTGTAGATGAGGAACATGCCCACCACCAGGGCCAGCATGCTCAGCGCCGTCAGGTTCAGCTCGAAGGCGGCCGTCATCTGCTGCACCGCGTTCTGGCGGGCGGCGGCCGTCTGCAGCGCCACCCCGGCTGGCAGGATGGCCGCGACCGGGGCCAGCGCCGCCTCGCTCTCCGCGATCAGATCGATGTGGCTCAGCCGCCCCGCCATGTCCAGCAGCTCCTGGGCCGAGGCGATGTCGGTGAAGAGGATGCCGCTCAGCGCCCGCTCCGTGGCGCTGTCGGCCGGGCGCAGCAGGCCGGCGACCCGCGCCGCCGCTTGCCGCCCGTTGGCCTCCACCGTCAGCGTGTCGCCCAGGGCCACGCCGCGCGCCTCGGCCGCCGCCGCCGACAAGATGATGCTGGCCGGCTCGGTCAGGAAGGCGGTCAGCGCCTGCGGGTCGAGGCCGGAGTCGCCGGCGGCGCTGAAGTAACTGCGAAAGGGCGGCTCGGCGAACGGGTCAACGCCCACCAGCCGCAACGGCTGCCCGCCCAGCTCCGGCACACTCACGTACCCCTCGACCACCGGCGCGGCCGGCCCAAAGCCCAGTTCGACGCGCAGCCGGCGGTACACTTCCTCGTCCAGCCCGGCCGGGCCGCCGGCGATGCGGTGCGTGGCCTTGCCCGTCACGGCGTCGGTGGACAGCGCGAACGCCCGCCGCGCCGAGCCATTGGCCAGGTCAATGGACACCATCATCGCCACGCCGATGGCCACGCCCAGCACGAACAAGACGTACTGGAACGGATGCCGCCGCGCGCGCCGCCAGGCAAGACGGCGGAGGGGGGTGTTGCTGATCATGGGGGTTACTGGTAGTGAGTCAGTGGGTCAGTAGGCCAGGTCAGTGGGCCAGTAGGTCAGTACATACTGTCAACTGACCACTGACCTACTGACCCACTGAACTACCGGCCGATCACCGGCAGAAAGTTCTTAACCTTGATCGCCGGGCAGCGGAACGGCGTGGTGCGCCCCACCTCTTCCAAGGAAAGGTCGCCCGTGTCCTGCGCCCGCAGCGTCAGGTGGTAGGTGACGCCGCACCGCGCGGCGAAGTCCTGCTTGACGAGCGACGGCAAATAGCTGCCCGACGGCGGGTTGGAGACGTCGGTGCGAAAGTCGTAGAGCACCGCCCCCGCCGCCGCGCCGTCCGCCTGGGCCACCAATTGGAAACCGAGCAGCGCCCGGCCGGTATCGGGGACGATGGGCTGCCAGTTGTCCACGTGGATGCGGCAACTCGTGGGCGTCTCCAGGTAGCAGCCGCCGTTGATAGGGCCGCTGAAGACGTTAGGGGCGGCCAGCGCCTCCTGGGCCGGCGGCCGGCGCGCCACGCCCCAGGCGGTCAGCAGCGCCAGCGCCAGCAACAGGACGCCCACCCGTGCGGCCTTGCTCATGAACATCGCCATAGCCCGGCTCACGGCGCGGACGCCGGACAGGTGAACTGCGCTGTCTGCCCGTAGTTGAGCGGGTTCGCGTCGCTCGTATCCTTGGCGACCATGTTCACGGCGTAGGTCTGGCCGCACTGCGCGGCGAAGTCCTCCATGACCAGCGACGGCGAGTAGTCGGCGGCCGGCGGGTTGGATACGTCGGTGCGGAAGTCGTAGATGGGATTCCCGTTGGCGTACAGCGTGAACTGCTGGAGCCGGGCGCCCGCGCCGTCGTCAATGTTGATTGTGAACGGGTCGATATGGATTTTGCAGACGTTGGCCGCGGCGATGTAGCAGCCGCCGTTGATCGGGCTGGCGAAACCGGCCGGCGCGTTGGGCGCAGCCGTCGCTTCCCGCGACGTCGCCAGGCGCAGCCCGACCCCGGCGCTCGCGACGAGCGCCAGCAGGACGGCAATGAGCAACACTCGACTTTTCATGTGCACCTCTCCATCGGGCAGACGCATCGAGGCGGCCACCCCGTACAGGATAGCAGGGGCGAGATTCTCGCACACGGTACAAATTGCTTATCAAGTGGCCGGTGGCCGGTGAACCGTGGTTAGGGCTGGCCGCTGACCACTCTCAATGCGCCGTCATGCAACTGCAACACCCGATCCGCCCGCGCCGCCACGTCCGGGTTGTGGGTAGCCATGATGAGCGTGCGGCCGGCGTCGCGGGTCAGCTCCAGCAGCAGGGCCAGCACCCGTTCGCCCGTCTCGTCGTCCAGGTTGCCCGTCGGCTCGTCAGCCAGCGCCAGCAGCGGGTCGTGGGCCAGGGCGCGGGCGATGGCGACGCGCTGCTGCTCGCCGCCGGACAGCTTGTCGGGGTAGGTGTCGCGCCGGTCGGCCAGCCCCACGCGCTCCAGCAGCCGCAGCGCCGGCCCCTCCACCGCCCGGCGGTCGCGCCCGGCCAGCTCCTGGGGCAGCGTCACGTTCTCCAGCACCGTCAGCGTCGGAATGAGGTTGAAGAACTGGAAGACGAAGCCGATGTGGTCGCGGCGGAAGAGCGTCCGGTCGCGCTCGCTTAGGGCGGTGATGCGCGTGCCCAGGATGGAGACGTGCCCCTCGCTCGGCCGGTCGATGCCGCTGATCAGGTTGAGCAGCGTGCTCTTGCCGCTGCCGCTGTGGCCCAGCAGGACGACGAACTCGCCCTGGACGAAGTCGTAGTCGACCCGATCCAGCACCCGCCGCTCCCGGCCGCCCTCCTGGAAGCCCTTGCTCAGTCCTTCCAGCCGGACGACGGGCGCGGCGCTGATAACGGCCCTCTCTACGGCTCCGTTCGCGGCGGGTTGCCGTTCCAACAGCGCCGCTATCTGCTCTGTCTGCTCATCAATCATAGATTCCGAACCTCGTCTATGAGTATGGTACGATGCCGGCCGGGAATCAAGGCAAGCAGCGGCGAAAGTGGGCCGGTTCTCATACTGGCCGGGCAGCGGAGTTGGCGGTCGCGGCAATAAAGAAGCGGCGCCCCGCTGCCGTGGCGCCACTTCACCCTCATCATTCACGTCCGGCCAGTAGCGTTCTCCGCAGAACGCTCCGGAACGCACAACGAACGGCTAACGCTGATAGCCGTCGCTCAACGTCTTCAAGAAGGCTACAATGGCCCTTTCCTCGGCCGAGGTGAGGCCCAGATCGCCCAGTTCAGCGGTGTTCACGTTCGCCGACACCTCCGGCGCAGGCCAGCAGTTAGCGGCCAATGCTTGCGCTTCGGTGTAGGGGCCGGGGCACGTGGGTTTCACGTCCCGGGTGTTATAGAAGTGGACGATCCCCTCCAGCGACTTGAAGTAGCCATTATGTCCGTAAGCTTTGACGACCGCGGTGTTTGGCCGCAGGCCTACATTGCGCAGCGTCGGCACCTTGTGCTTCCCCCACTCCGCCATGTAGACCGCTTCCGGATAGCCGGCGTTCTTCAGGAAACCGCCTAGGCCTGGGTCCACAAAGCTGAGGCCGGCCGGGTTATCTGGGTTCTGTGGGAGGCCCAGATTGTCATAAGTGAAGTCGGTGAACAGCGCCCCTTGCCCATTGCTGGTGTGGCAGCGGTGGCACATCCCCTTGCCCCGGAACAGCGCGTAGCCTCTCTGTTCCAGCTGGGTCAATTTGACAGCCCGCGGGCCGCGGGACAGGTCGTACTTGGAACTGAAGGCATTTACTTCGTCCGAGTCCTCGTAGGCCGCGATCGCGAGGGCGATCGCGTCATAGGCTGCGTCTGAGGTGGCGCGGTCAGCCGTCGCCAGGGAAACCGGGCTTCCCGGCGCCGCACAGGCCGCCTCGACGTCAACGGGCCAGGTAATATCGCAGGCCGTGCTGCCCCACACGTTCTCCAGAGAGACGGGATAGGACGCCATGCAGACCCGATACACCACGCACGCCGAATCCGGCAATGCTTGCTCCACCGGATTCAGGAACGGGCCCTGAGCCTGGTCAGCGGCCGGGTTGCCCAACTTCTTCCCGGTCGCGCGGCCATCCCAGAAGTTGCCGCCCACAAACAAACCCTTCCGGGTCAGATGGAAAATGGGGCTTAGCGTGGCGTAGGCGGAGACTGGCGGCCGGCGGTCGCCAAACCGGCCGGCAATCGAGCCTTCATAAACGGCGCCGCCCTGGTTAATGGCGGAGTCAGGTCCAACCCAGCCCACTTCTGGCGCGTGACAGGTCGCGCAGGACTGGTTCTTGTTGAGGGACAAGTCTTCATCGAAGAAGATCGACTTGCCAAGTTGCTCTATGGGGGAGAGCTTTACGCCGGAGGAGTAACCGCCCGCTCTGGCCGCGCTGGCCAATAGCAGCAAGACGGCGCTGATGAGTATTAGCCCTATCCACACTCTTTTGTGACGCATCTCAGACTTCCTCCTGAGTGAGAAAACGGTCGATGGGTGGCCCGTCCGCGACGACAGTCACCATCACCGCCCAAGGTGAATGAGTGGCACAACACAAGGGCCGCCTGGTCAACGTTAACCCATATTCTCCCTCCCTTATCACGCGCCGCGCCGAAGACAACTGTTGCGCTTCGCTACACGGCAACAGGGCAGCAGGTAATTCCATTGGCTCCAGTCAAAGGATACCAGGAGGGTGGACAAGCAGTCAGGTGTCAAATGTCATGCTCCTCGCTGACATTTGACACTTTATGCTAGGAAACAGAGGCGGGAATGTCTCGCTGCGCGGCGATATATCGCACCCGCTCCACCAATTCGCTCAGCATCATCGCCGTCGCCCCCCACACCTGGTGGCCGCCGACGAGGAAGAAGGGCACGCGCATTCGCAGGCCGTGCAGCTCCCATTCCTCTTCCACCCGCGTGGCCGGGTCGAGCAGCAGGTCGAGTGGAACCTCGACGATGGC
>NZ_JAYRVJ010000400.1:0-4340 GCF_041918635.1 Promineifilum sp. (SeqCode) | reverse complement strand
GCCGTCTCGCTGGCCAGCTTCCAGGGCCGCATGCGGGAAATGGGGGTGATCATCGTGCCCAGCCGGATGCGCTCTGTCACCATCGCCGCGGCCGTCAGGCACACCCAGGCGTCGATGCCCCAGATCGGTTCCCAGACGAAGAAGCCGTCCCAGCCGGCCCGTTCCGCGGCGCGGGCCATGTCGGCCGCCGTACGCGCGTCGCCGCTTGGTAAAACAAATCCGTATTTCATGGGGTGATTATAGCGCAAGCGGGGCACGACCGCAGACGACCGTGATGTTCAACACAACAACGCAAGGACGTAATCGCTTTGTGCACTCGAGGCGCCAGCCGCTGAATGTTTATGTTATAATGGAGCGCGAGGTGGATAGATGACAGTCCTTACCCTTGAATTGCCAACTGACCTCTACGACCGCCTTCGTCGGCGCGCAGATCGGCTGGGAAAGACACCGCAGCAGGTCGCAGAGGGGTTGCTGGCGCGGGAACTTGCCGAGACGCCAATCGGAGTTACTCAGGAGCGAGAGCAAGTGACTGAGGTATTGCGAGCGGCAGGTTTGCTCACAAATCTAGCGCCGAACGAGAAGGAAAAAGCTGAGGCGACGACCGCTACCCTCCACGACGTCCAATCGTCCCTGGATCGGGCCGGCGGGAAACCACTTAGTGAAGTAATCATCGAAATGCGAGGCCCTAGAGCGTGACAGTCTATTTCCTCGACGCTAGCGCAGTTGTCAAACGCTACCTTACCGAGGCGGGCAGTGAGTACATTGCCCGCCTTGTCGATCCGTCGTCGGCTAACACGATTATTCTAGCCGAGATCAGTCGTGTTGAAGTGGCAGCGGCTATCGCTGCGCGTCAGCGTGCCGGTTCCCAGCTAACAATCAAGGAACGCGACGAGGCGGTGGCCCTCATGTTGCGCCACTGTGATCGCGAATACCGGATGGTGCCTCTGACCGCAAACGTGCTCGGGCGAGCAGTGGAGTTAACGCAAAACCATCGACTGCGAGGCTATGATGCCGTGCAGCTCGCTACGGCCCTAGTCACTAACGAGTCGTTGCGGGGAGCTGGCCTGCAAGAACTGGTCTTTGTGTCAGCCGATGATGATCTGATGCGGGCTACGGCGGCCGAGCGCCTTTCCAGTGCAAACCCTAACCGCTGGGCTAAAAATAGTACAACAAACTCGCCATAAGTGAAGCGCCCGGTCATCTCCACCGGGCGCCCGCTTTCTACTGAACGCTGCTTACCGAATACTGACTACTAGTACACCGGCAAACTCGTATCCACCTCCCGCGCCCACCGGTTGATCCCTCCCGTCAGATTATAGAGCTTGCGGAAGCCGTGCTGTTGCAGTTCGCGGACGACCTGCGCGCTGCGGCCGCCCATCTGGCAGTGGACGACGATCTCTTGGGCTGTGTCTAGCTCGCCCAGGTGCTCCAGGATTTGCCCCTTGGGAATGAGCACCGCGCCCAGGTTACCCAGATTGCTGATCTCCCACTCGTGTGGTTCGCGCACGTCCAGGATGAACAGGTCGTCGCCGTCGTCCAGCCGCGCCTTGAGTTCCTGCGGCGTGATGGTCGGCATCGTCGCGCCGTTCTCCTGGCCGGCCGAGTACGGGCTGTGATCGTGGGCCGGCACGCCGCAGAACTGCTCGTAGTCGATCAGTTCGGTCAGCGTCGGGTGCTCGCCGCAGATAGGGCAGTTGGGGTTCTTACGCAGCCGCACCTCGTCGAAGGTCATCGTCGTCGCGTCGTAGAGCAGCAAGCGACCGATGAGCGGCTCGCCCACGCCCAGGATGAGCTTGATGGCCTCGGTCGCCTGAATGGCCCCGATGGTCCCCGGCAGCACGCCTAGCACGCCACCCTCGGCGCAACTGGGAACCAGGCCGGGCGGCGGCGGCTCCGGGAAGAGGCAGCGATAGCACGGCCCCTCTTGGGCATAGAAGACCGACGCCTGCCCTTCGAAACGGAAGATGCTACCGTAGACGTTGGGCTTGCCCAGCAGCACGCAGGCGTCGTTGGTCAGATAGCGCGTCGGGAAGTTGTCGGTCCCATCGATGATGATGTCATACGGCTCGAACAACTCCAGCGCGTTGGCCGAGGTTAGCGGCACTTCGTAGGTATCCACCTGCACATGGGGGTTGATGTCGAGGATGCGCTCCTTAGCGCTCTCCAGCTTCAACCGGCCCACATCCTTCGTGCCGTGGATGATCTGGCGTTGCAGGTTGGAATAGTCGACCGTGTCGTAATCGACCAGGCCGAGACGGCCGACGCCGGCTGCGGCCAGGTACATCGCCAGCGGCGAACCCAGTCCGCCCGCGCCGATGAGCAGGATGCTGGCGGCCTTCAGCTTCTTCTGCCCACTCATGCCAACTTCGGGCATGATCAGGTGGCGGCTGTAACGCTTGATCTCCTCATGCGACAGGGTTATATCGGCCAACGCGGCCGGGTCAATCAGTTCATGGATGCTCATGATAGTCCTTTATTGGGTAGGCTCTGCGGCAGGAGGGCGGCGGACCACCGACGACAGACCACGATAAGAGGTATCGTCGCCTATTGCCGGTTGTTCGTCGTCTACAGCCCACTCGCCAAGCGCGTCAAGTTGCCGGCCGAGTTTGTGGGCGTCCGTCAGGCCATAATTGACCTGGCGCACTTGTCCGCGGCCGTCGATCAGGATCGTGGTCGGCACGGTAAAGACGCGGTAGCGCGCGGCCGTCTCCGGCTCCTGTTCGGCGTTGACGCGCTCGACGCGCAGGCGGCCATCCCATCGCGCCGCCACCTGATCCACGATCCGCCCCTGAGCCGGGCAGACGGCGCAGGTGTCGCTGCAGAAGTATAGCAGCGTCGGCCGCTCAGCGACGACGACCGGTTGCATTCGGCGCATGTGCCACAGCCGCAGAGCGTAGTAGACGGCGACGGCTGTGACCACCAGAATAAGGACGAGGGCAAGGCGCTCGATCATGGGCCTACCCACCCTGCCCGACCGGGCCGCGGTCGAAGCCGGGCACGCCCAGCCGGTTCAACTGGTAATATACAAAGCAGCCGGCGCAGAAGCCCAGGAACAAGTTCAGCGCCGCCAGCACGACAACCAGCCCGACCAGCGTCCAGCCGGGCGTCGTCGCCCCGGCGAAGAGGGCGGCGATGGCCCCCAGCAGGACGATGCCGCCGAAGCCCTGTGCGAAGCGGTGCGGCTCCGGGTTGTCGACGATGACGGCGGGCTTCACCAGACCGGCTGGCTTCAACGCCCGCTGGTAGATGGCCTTGAACAGCGACAGCGACGGCACGGCCGTGCCCAGCAGCATGACGGCGGCCACGAAGACCACCAGCCAGACCGTGTTGAGCACGAAGGCCAGGATGAGCAGGGCGATAATGAACGCCTGATTGACCTTCAGCGCGGAGTGATCGACTTTGCGAGGTGTTGTTTCCACAATAATCCTCATGTATTGGTCGGTAGTTGTTGGTCGTTGGTCGTTGGTAACGCTGACTAACGACCAACGACCAATCAACCTATCTGTGTCATCTGTGAAATCTGTGGCTTCCTCTTCACGCCCCGCCGGCGATGGACGGGATGATCATCAGCGTGTCATCCCCCTTCAGCGTCGTCTGCGGCCCCTGCAGGCCGCGCACGTCCTCCTTGTTCAGGTAGACGTTGACGAAGCTGCGCAACTCGTCGCCCTCGTAGAGGTGCGGCCGGAGTTGTGGGTGTTGGCGGGTCAGGTCGGCCAGCGCCTCGGCGACCGTACCGCCGGCGACGTTGACCACTCCGCTGCCACCCGTGTAGGGGCGCAAGGGGGTGGGAATGCGAATGGTTGTCATAAACTCTCCTCCAGAAACTATCTCACGCAAAGATGCAAAGAACGCAAAGCTTAGAAGCTTCCTAAGCTTTGCGTTCTTTGCGTCTTTGCGTGAGCCTCTTCTATTTCTTCTTCAACGAAACTGCCCCGGTCGGGCGTGAGTTGCCAGGAGCGGCTAAGGCCCGGCTGCCCGGCGATGACCTGCGTAATCAGATACGAGTAGCCCGGCCAGCTGGCCCAGGCCAGGTCGCGCGGCGAGGCGACCGGTGGATGGTCGGGATGGCTGTGAAAGATGCCGATCACGTCCAGCCCTTCGCCCATCGCTTCCAGTTCGGCGTCGCGCCAGTCGTCCTCAGCGATGCGGAAGCGCTCCGGTTTCTCGCTCTCCACCGGCCAGACGTTGGGCAGCGGCTGGATGGCGAGGACGACGTTGCGGCTGTCCTCCGCCCGACCCAACAGCAGGCCGCAACCCTCGTAGGGGTATGATGCCGCGCCGTGGGCGCGGATGGATTGGTGTAGTTCGTTAGTTAGAATAAGCATAGCAATTGGTAGGGG
>NZ_JAYRVJ010000399.1:0-15764 GCF_041918635.1 Promineifilum sp. (SeqCode) | reverse complement strand
CGCTCGAAACCGCGGGCTTGGACGAATCTCCGTTGCCTTGTGCGCCACTAGAGCTGACCGAGACGCGGGTTGTCTGGCCCGTCTGCCGGTCACGGAAGAAGATGTCGAGCATCCCATTCGTATCCCCGGTGACGAGGTTGGTGGCATCGGACTCGAATGCCACGTAGCGGCCGTCGGGGGAGATGGCCGGCATGGATGAACTGTTGTTTGCCTCTGTGCCGGCAGAGCTAACTGACAAACGTTCGATGGTACCGGTAGAGCCCTGGGCAAGGCTGGCCGAACTCAGAACTAGTGAGAGTGTGACGACGACAAGGAGAACGAACCAACGAGGCGAAGGTAAAAGTTGGCGGTTCATGGCATCCCTCCCCCAATGAGGGACAGACTGCGTGCGACGCGACGCGGGATTGCGCGCGTAGGCAATCCTATTGATAGGATAGGGCGTAATTTTCCATGCTGTCATGTGACATTTGTCATTGAAATGGGTGACAAATGTCACAAATCGATAGCTGGCAATACGGCTGGTGGAAGTTAGCGCAGAATGAACCCGTCCCCCAACGGGTCTTGCGGATCAATCAGCAGTTCACTCCTACCCACCACAAACGCCGTCCCCGTCACCCGCGGCACCACGGCGGCGTACGGCCCAAACGTCGTCGCTTCTACCACCTCACCGGTGAATACCGTCCCCAAAATACTCTCGACCACGAACGGCTCGCCCACGCCGATCTCGCGGCGCGCATGGTGCAGCGCCGCCCGCCCGCTGACCCCCGTCCCCGTCGGGCTGCGGTCTACTTCGCCGTCGGCGAAGACACATACCTCGCGCGACCGTCTAGACCTCAGAGGTTCGCCGCGAACCTCTGAGGTCTGCGCCGCGCCGACGAAGATGACGCCGTAGAGCAGGCTCAGGTCCGGCTCGAACGGGTGCTGGGGGATGCCCGCGGCCATGACCGCCCGTTTGATGCGCACGCCCAGATCGATGAGAGCGCGGAAGTCGGCCGATGTCAGCCCAACGCCCACCTCCTCGGCCCGCACGTAGGCGTAGAACGCGCCGCCGAAGGCCACGTCGTAGCGCACGCGGCCGAGGCTGGGCACGTCCACCACCTGATCGAGCGCGTAGACGAACGACGGCACGTTGTGGAAGGCGACGCCGGTCACGCGGCCGGCGGCGTCGAACTGGGGGAAGGCGGTCACGCGGCCGGCGGGCGTGTCCAGCCGCACAACCGGCCCAGGCGCGATCAGTCCCGTCTGCATGCCCACCTGCACCAGGCCGATGATGCCGTGGCCGCACATGGTGCTGAAGCCCTCGTTGTGCAGAAAGAGCACGCCCAGGTCGCCATCGGGCGTCACCGGCGCGGTGGGGATGCAGCCGTACATGTCGGCGTGGCCGCGCGGCTCCCACATCAGGGCCGTGCGCAGGTGGTCGAGGTGTTCGCGGGCATAGCGCCGCTTGGCGAGGATGGTGTCGCCGGGGATGGGCGGCAACCCGCCGGTGATAATGCGCAGCGGCTCGCCGGCGGTGTGGGCGTCGATAGTCGTGATACGCAGCCAGTCGTTGGGTGGTTGCCAGTTCATAGTCTCTCCGGGCTTGTGGCACGGGTTTCTTAACCCGTGCCACATACACAACGCATACATTGTACCAACATCATTCTTACGCTGACCGGATAAGGTATAGCTGTTACCAAACTGGCAATCAAACGACTGAATACTGATTCACTGAGTACTGAATACCGGAAGGGAGTATCACCATGAGCAAAATCGTAGGAATCGACCTGGGCACCACCAACTCGGTCGTGGCGGTCATGGAAGGCGGCGAGCCGACTGTGATCACGACCGCCGAGGGGGGCCGCCTGATCCCGTCGATGGTCGCCTTCACCAAGACTGGCGAGCGTCTCGTCGGCCAGACGGCCAAGCGCCAGGCTACCATCAACCCGGAGAACACCATCTTCTCCGTCAAGCGCTTCATCGGCCGCCATTTCGACGATACCGAGACGGTCGAAGACCGCCGCCGCCTGCCCTATCCCATCGAGAAGGGCGCGCAGGCGGATGTGCGCATTCGCGTCCCGGTCAAGAACCAGAGCTATACGCCGCAAGAGATCTCGGCCATGGTGCTGGGCAAGCTGAAGAAGGACGCCGAAGATTACCTCGGCCAGCCGGTCACGCAGGCCGTCATCACTGTGCCGGCCTACTTCAACGATAGCCAGCGCCAGGCCACCAAGGACGCCGGCCGTATCGCCGGGCTGGACGTGCTGCGCATCATCAACGAGCCGACGGCCGCGGCTCTGGCCTATGGGCTGGACAAGCAGAAGGACGAGCGCATCCTCGTCTTCGACCTGGGCGGCGGCACGTTCGACGTGTCCGTCCTGGACGTGAGCGAGGGCCTCATCGAAGTCGTCTCCACGAATGGCGACACCCACCTGGGCGGCGATGACTGGGACCTGGCCGTCGTGGACTGGGTAACGAGCGAGTTCCTGCGCGATCAGGGCATCGACCTGAAGCAGGATCGTCAGGCGTTGCAGCGTGTTCGCGAGGCGGCCGAGAAGGCCAAGATCGAACTCTCCAGCACGATGGAGACGGAGATCAATCTGCCTTTCATTACCGCGGACATGAACGGGCCGAAGCATCTGCAAATGCGCCTGACCCGCGCCAAGTTCGAGCAGTTGACCGAGCATCTGTTGCAGCGCATCGTGGAGCCGTTCAATCGCGCGGTGCAGGACGCGGGCATGAAGGCCGGCGACCTGGATGAGATCGTGCTGGTCGGCGGTTCGACGCGCATGCCGCAGGTGCAGGAGTTGGTGCGCAAGCTGACCGGCAAGGAGCCGAACAAGAGCGTCAACCCCGATGAGGTGGTGGCGATCGGCGCGGCCTTGCAGGCGGGCGTGCTGGCCGGCGACGTGACGGACGTGCTGTTGCTGGACGTGACGCCGCTGAGTCTGGGTCTGGAGACACTGGGTGGCGTGATGACCACGCTCATCCCGCGCAACACGACCATCCCGACGCGCAAAAGCGAGACGTTCAGCACGGCCGAGGACAACCAGACGGCGGTGGACATCCACATCTTGCAGGGCGAGCGCCCGCTGGCGAAGGACAACAACGCGCTGGGCGTCTTCCGGCTGGAGGGGCTGCCGCCCGCGCCGCGGGGCATCCCGCAGATCGAGGTCACGTTCGACATTGACGCCAACGGCATTCTGAACGTCACGGCCAAAGACCGGGCGACCGGCCGCAGCCAGCAGGTGACGATCACGGCCAGCACCAACCTGAACGAAGCCGAGATCAAGCGGATGGTGAAGGACGCCGAGTCGCACGCCGGCGAAGACCAGCGCCGCCGCGAGTTGATCGAGGCGCGCAACGCCGCCGACCAGGTCATCTACCAGACGGAGAAGAGCCTGAGCGGCCTGAACGGCAGCGCTCCGGCCGGCATCCAGACGCAGTTGGAAGGCCAGATCGCCGAGTTGCGCCAGGCCATGCAGGGTGAGGACACCGCCCGCATCCGCCAGCTGACCGAGGACGTGCAGCGCGCGGCCATGTCGCTGGGCGAGGCGATGTATCAGAACCAGGGCGGCCCGGCCGGCGCCGGCCCGGCGACCGCGGCTGACGATGACGTTGTCGAAGGCGAATACGAAGCTGCGTAAAGAAATCATCCGCAGATTTCGCAGACTTTCGTAGGACGACATGCGGAGCTATAGAGACGCCAAGTCTACTTTCAGACTTGGCGTCTTCGCGTCCTGGCGTTGATCCTTTATCATCGACAACCACCCCCCATCGCGCTAGAGTAGGGGCAGACCTACGTGTCTGCCCTCATTTGATAGTGGGCGGAAAGATGCCGATGAGTACCCTGGCGCGTGCGAGTCGTTGGGCGTTGTTGCCGTTGCTGGCCCTGGCGGCCTGCACGTCGGCCGCGCGCGACCCCACCCCGCCCGCGCCGCCCGCCCCCTCCGTCGCCCCACTGCTGGCCGACGCCGCGGAACCGAGCCGGCCGGCGGCGACGCCCGTCCCGCCTGTGGCTGCCGGCGCGTTGAACCTGGTGCGGGCCTTCATCGACGCCCCCTATCGCGTCGTGGCCGTGGCCCGCAACCCGTACGCGCCCTACACGCTGATCGTCGCCAACGAGCGGGCCGCGCCGTCCTGCGGCAGTGAGACGGAGCCGGCGCGCTGCGCGCCTGACGACACCTGCGGCTCGCGTCACACCGCGCCGACCTGCTTCTTCTTTGTGGAGCCGACTACGGACCCCGCCACCGGCGACGCGGGTGAGGCGGCCACCCGCTACGTCACCCGCTGGCCCGACACGCCGGGCGAGAACGCCCTGGCGACCGACTCGCTGCGCTTCGTCGATGAGCGCACGGTCGAGTTCCGCGCCCGCAACGACGACGCCTCGTTTGAAGAGGTGTGGTGGCTCGACCTGGTGACAGGGGCCGTGGCGATGCAGAGCAGAAGGTGAAAACATGGACGAGAAACGGCTGGCCGACATGCGGGAGAGCTATGACCGGGTGGCGGCGGAGTACGTGCGACGCATCTACGACGAACTGGCCGGCAAACCGTTCGACCGCGAGGCGCTGGATCGCTTCGCCGAGCGGCTGCGCGGGCGCGGCATCGTCTGCGACATGGGCTGTGGGCCGGGCCACATCGCCCGTTATCTGGCCGACAACGGCCTGGACATGGTCGGCGTTGATCTGTCGCCGGGGATGCTGGAACAGGCGGCGGCGCTGAACCCGGACATTGAGTTCTATCGGGGCAACATGCTGGCCCTGGAGGAACCGGACAACATCTGGGCGGGCATCGTCGCTTTTTACTCTATTATCCACATCCCCCGCGCCGAGATTCTGGCTGCGCTGCGCGAGATGCGCCGCGTGCTGAAGCCGGGCGGGCTGCTGCTGCTGGCCTTTCACATCGGCGACGCGGAGGGGCATGAAACGGAGATGTGGGGGCACGAGGTCGCCATCCACTACACCTTCTATGCCGCGGCGGAGATGGCTACTTATCTAGAGGAGGCGGGCTACGCTATTGAGGAGATCGTCGAGCGCGAACCGTACGCGCCGGACGTGGAGTATCAGAGCCGGCGAGCCTATCTCCTGGCGCGGAAGGTGTGATCCGCAGATTTCGCAGATTAAGAGGCTCACGCCAAGAACGCACTTGGCGATCTTGGCGTGAGCCTCTTTAAAATCTGCGTAATCTACGGATCATTCCTCTTATTTCTCGGCCCTATCGAGATCGTCGCGCACGTTCCGCTGAAAGTCCCAGCCCAGATAGTAGGGCGTCGTCGGCAGGGCCAACTCCACGGTGTAGATCGGCTGAATGCCAACGCGCACCCGTCGCGGCCGGCAGGTCAGCAGGTGGCCGCCGTGGGCGAGATCGTCGGATAGGAAGTGCAGGTGCATGCCCGGCACGCTGACCGAGGCCATGAAGTCGGGCGTGTAGAAGCCAGCCAGCGTCCCGTGGATGTCGTCGAACTCGAAGACCGGCTGCTCCTTGGCGATCTCCACCAGCGGGATGTAGCACTCCGACTTGGGCACGGAGCGCACCTTCATGTAGGCGAACTCCCCCTCAATGCGAAAGGCGTAGAAGATGTTGGGCGAGGGTAGGGTCTCTTGCAGGCGGCGCAGGAAGTCGTCGTGGCTCAGTTCGCCGTCCAGGTCGAGGTGGCGCTCCGGCCGGTAGAAGGTGACGGCGGCGAAGGGGGTGAGCGCGTCGTCGCCCACCTCGACCACGCAGCCGTCGGCGCGCATCTGGTAGACGCGGCCGTCGAGCATGACCATCTCCCCATCGAGCCTGTCGAACGTGCCCAAGCCGAAATCGCCGTGGCGCTTGATCGCGCTGAAGGGGATATGCTCCTCGTAGATGCCCTCGACGATAGCGTTGACCGGGGCGCAGAGGTAGAGGCGGCTGTCGGCGGCTGTTGGCGTCATGTGATTCGCTCCTGTTCTGGTATTCTTAAGAGGATCATCCACAGATTGGGCATGTTTCGAGAGGTGCTCACTGAAGAATAGGTGTGTGATCTGTAGTTTGTCTTTTCTGAGGAGTATGCGTATATGGAGACGATGGAGCAAAAGTTACAAGCGTTCTTTGCCAAATACGAGGCTCGCACGAACCGGGCGCTAGCCGAACCGCCAGTCGTGGACGTGGAGGCCACGGCTGCCGCGTTCGCCGACTATGTGGTGCAGGCTAACCCCAACGGCGTCAGCGGCGGCGCCAATGATGAGACCTTCCGCGCCGTCATCCCTCAGGGGTTTGCCTTCTATCGGGCCATCGGTACGGAGGCCATGAACATCACCGGGCTTGCGATAACGCCGCTGGACGAGCAACACAGTATGACGAGAGTCCACTGGCGTGCCCACTATGCCCGTCCGGACGGCCGCCGCGATGCGATTGACTTCGACGTGATCTACTTCGTGCAAGTACGCGACGAGACACCGCGAATCTTCGCCTATATCACGGGAGATGAAGAGAAAGTCTATCGTGAGCGAGGGCTAATCTAGAGCCGACACCGTTCCCAGAAGTAGTGCATGAAGTACTGGTACGTGATTTCGGGCCAACCTTCACTATGTTGCTTCATTGCTTCTCTTTGCAGATATGCTCTTCTTTAACTGATCGTATAACGCATGATAAGCTGCGTCTCTGAAGCGCGCCCCACCTCCACAAAGCCCACGTCGCGGAAGACGGAAGCCACGCCCATGTAGCCGGCATAGCTGGTCAACTTCTGCCCAGCCAACTTCGGCGTCTGCATGTCGATGGGATAGCCCTCGATGATGCGCGCGCCCTGCTGCCCGGCATAGGCCACGACGCCGCGCAGCAGCGCGTACATCACACCCTGGCTCCGCGCGTTCTTGGCGACGTAGAAGCAGACGACCGACCAGACTGGTTGGTCGTCCACGCGCTTGAGGATGCGCGAATTCTCCAGCGCGGCGTACTGCTCCCGCGGCCCGGCCGAGCACCAGCCGATCGCGCCACTCTCATCGTAGGCCAGAAAGCCCGGCACTTTGTTGTCGCAGGCCATCTCCTGCAACACGGCCCTGGTTCCCTCGCCCTTCAGCTGCTTGAACTCGCCGCGCTCCAGTCGCCAGAACATGCACCAGCAACCGGCGTAAGCGCCCTTCGGGCCGAAGAGCGCTTCCAGGTCGGGCCAACGCTCGGCGGTGACGGGATAGACTTCAAGCTCCACTCTCTCTTCTCCCTAAGAATCTGCGAAATCTGCGGATGCTCCTCTCTTTGATTACCGGCCGGGATGGGCCATGTCGTCAATGGCGATGACGATCATCAGGATGACCACCTCGTCCTGGCCGGGCGCGATCTGGACGCCGTAGGTGTCGCGCACGCGGAAGAAGCGCTTCGACACCTCGGCCACCGTGTTGCGTCCGTCGGTGATGGTATATTCCAGGTCAAGGATGTTGCCCCGCACGTCCAGGTCGGGGCCGTTGCGGATGTTGACCGTCCAGCGGTCGCGCAGAGGGGTGATGAGCGCCTTCCTGACCAGGCCGATGCGCTGGCCGTTGGGGTCTTCGATCTCCATCGTGTCGCGCACGCGCAGCAGGCGCTGCTGGATGCGGGCCACTTGCTGGCCGCGACTGTCTTCCAGGATGAGGGTGTTGCGGATGCGCAAGGCCCGGCCGTCGACCTTGTAGGCCTTGAGGCCGCGGTCATTCTCGATCCAGAAGTCGTTGCCGATGGCGAACATGCGCTGGCGAATCTGGTAGCGGGCCGGGCCGCCGGCGGTCGGGTCGGCCGCTGTCGGGCCACCGTGGCGCTCTTCGCGCCGGGTTTGGCGATTGTCGCGTCGTAGCATGGTAAAACTCCATTGAATGAAACTGGATTGGCGGCCTCAAAATAGGGGCGCACCTGCGTGTGCGCCCTGGGGCAGACACGCGGGTCTGCCCCTACCCTGTCAGGGCGTGACCATGTTGAACCAGAACTCGAAGGTATCCAACAGCGACAGGAATTCGACAAGCTTCTGCGGATCGCCGTCAATAGTGGCTTCGCCCGCCGCCAGCGCCTCAGCCGCCGTCGTCTCGCCCAGCACGATACGGTCCAGCGTGGCGCGTGTTGTGGTCAGCGAGGCGTCAGTCCGATCGGCCTGCTTGCCCTTGCTGTAGTTCAATACGCCGTTTTCGACGACCAGGACGTACTGCTCGTCGATGTCGGTGAAGTGGGCATTGAGGGTGATGACCTTGCCCTCGGCCTGGGGGCCGATGAGCCGCACCCCCAGCAGATCGAAGAACATATCCAGTGGGGTGGCCCGGACGGTGTCGGGGCTGACTGCCTTCGGAGCGGGCAGGTCAAGTACCCCGTCGCGCAGTTCTTTGGCCCCACTCAGATAGAAGTTGCGCCATGGGCCGGATTCAGCCTGATAGCCGAGTTGCTCCAGGGCATCGGCCTGCAACTCGCGAGCTTCCCGGTTGTCTGGGTCAGCGAACACCAGATGGTTAACCACCTGGGCCACCCAGCGATAGTTGCCCTCGGCATAAGATTGGCGCGCCTTCGCCAGCAGCGCGTCGGCCCCGCCGGCCAACTCCACGTACTGCTTGCCGGCTGCCTCCGGCGGTAGTTGGTGGAGGGTGGCCGGATTGCCGTCGAAGAAGCCCAAGTAGCGCTGATAGACGGCCTTGACGTTGTGGTTGATGCTGCCATAGTAGCCCCGGTTATACCAAGCTCGGAACAGTTCGGCCGGCAACTGAATAATCTCTGGAATCTCCAGAATGGTGTAGCCCTGATTGGCCAGCCGCAGCGTCTCGTCGTGCAGGTACTTGTACATGTCTCGCTGCTTCTTCAGGAAGTCAACGCAGGCGTCATGTCCCCAGGTGGGCCAGTGATGGCTGGCGAAGATAACGTCGTAGCGCCCGGCGAAGTGCTCGATAGCCTCGTTGAGATAGTGCGCCCAGATTTTGGGATCGCGTACCTGCGCCCCGCGGAGGGTGTAGAGATTGTGCATGTTGTGCGAGCAGTTCTCGGCCATGCACAGCGCCCGATACTTGGGGAAGAGGAAGTTGAACTCGGCCGGGGCCTCGGCGCCCGGGGTCATCTGGAACTCGATCTCCAGACCGTCAATCACCATCTTCTGGCCGGTTTCAGCAATGAAGTCGGTTGGATCGATGAGCGTGGGAGTCCCTGATGAGGTGGTTTGCCCCAACCCGGTTCCTATCTGCCCTTTCACCCCTTTAGGGACGAGGTTGCCATACATGTAGCTGGCGCGGCGGCTCATCACGTTACCGGTGATGATGTTCTCGCTGATGGCGTGCTCCAGGAAGTGTTCCGGGGCGATCACCTTGACGTTGCCGGCCTGGACATCCGCCTCCGAGATGACTCCCTTGACGCCGCCCCAATGGTCAATGTGGCTGTGGGTATAGATGACGGCCACAATAGGTTTGCGGCCCAGGTGTTTATATACCAACTCCATGCCAGCCCTGGCGGTTGGGACGGTGACGAGAGGGTCAATTACGATGTAGCCGTTGTCAGTCTCGATGATACTCATGACCGACAGATCAAAGCCGCGAATCTGATGCACGCCGTCGGTGACCTTGAACAGGCCGTGATAGAGGGCATTGAGCCGCGATATCCGCCACAAGCTGGGGTTAACCGAGGGCGGGGCGGTCTCCTCCTTCAAAAATGGGTAGGCGCTTAGATCCCACACCGGGCGGCCGTTGGTGTCTGTGATGACCGGATCATCCAGACTGGCGATGAATCCTCGAGCGGCGGCCTCGAAGTCCCGCGTATCCTCCCAATTCAATTCGTTGAGTAGGGCCTCGTTGGCCGCGGCGGTGAAAGTGGTCGCATCGTTCTGTTGCATGGCGTCTCCTCGTTGATCCCACAGTATACAAACGGCTTGTATAGAGTTGACAATTTATTCAAACTTGGCGGGGTTTTACGCGGGCTCCCGTCTCCCCATTCGCTAGAGTTGTGGCGCGGCCGGCTTCTCCAGCCAGGCATAGGCGTCGGCCAGGGCCACGTTGGCGGCCGTGCCGATCTGCGGCGCAGCAGGTATGACGCGCTCCGGGCCGATTAAACGGTAGAGGCCCGTCCGGCGCAGTTGATCCATGAGCCGGGGGCTAACCCCGGCCAGATATAGGCGGCACCCCCTTGCCTGTAGCGACTCCGCGTAGCGGCGCAGGACGCCGATGAACGTGCTGCCCACCTCCTCGTAGCCGCGCAGAGTTAGCACGACCGCCGCCCGTTCCGTCTCGCCGACTTCGGGCAGGATGGTCTCCAGGTTCGACGCGGCGGCGAAGAAGAGGTCGCCATAGGGCATGAGGAGTACGACGCTGTCGCTCTTCAGCCGCGCCGGGGCATCCTGCTCAATGGGATAGCCATGCTCCACCGGCACGACTTCCATCAATCGGACGAGCGACGAGGATTGCAGGACGTGCAGCATGATCGAGACGGCGATGCCGACGAAGATGGCGTATTGCAGGGGGATGATCAACGTCGCCGCTAGCGTCAGTCCCATCGCGATCCGCGAGGCGAGGTTCGTCTCCCAGACCATGCGCAACGCTCCCGGTCGCAGGCTCTGCACGCCCACCGCGATGAGCAGCCCGGCCAGGGCCGGCGTCGGGATGAGGCTGAACAGCCGCCCGAAGACCACGACGAGCGGGACGACGATGAGTCCGCCGAAGACGTTGGCCCAGCGGGTTTGCGCGCCGGCGCTGACGATCAACGCCGTGCCGGACATTGAGCCGCCGCCAGGGATGCCGCCCAGAACCCCGGCGGCGACGTTAGCGAGGCCCTGGCCGCTGAAGTCTCGCGAACTGTTACCGAAACGACCGTCGGGATTGGGAAAGTTCTGGGCCACGCCGGCCCCCTGGACAAGGCCGATGATGGCGATGCCCAGGGCAGAGGGCAGCAAGATGCTGATGTACCCGAACTCCGCCCTGGTGATGTTAAACAGCTGATCGGGCAGGGGAGCGATCAGTTGCACCGCGTCGGGCATTTGCGCATTGAGTCCCAGGGCCAGGAGCGTGCCCGCGAACAGGGCGATCAAGTAAGAGGATTTGCTGAAGCGCGTTCGCGATAGCCACAGAATGAGGACGAGGACGAGACCGCCGACGGCCACGGCCGGCCATGACCACCGGCCCACGCGCAGCACGGTGTCCAGGCCACCGGCAATGCGACCGCGGAAGGTGCTGTCGTAGCCGGTAAAGTCCGCCAGCTGTCCCAGGATGATAATGAAGGACACGCCGGTCGTGAAGCCGACCATGACCGAGTTGGACACGAAGCGCATGAGCGTGCCCAGCCTGAGGAGGCCGGCCAGCAGTTGAATGACTCCGACGAGCACAACGAGTAAGACAAGGCTTTCCACGCGAAACCGCGGAGGGATAGTCAACAGGGCGCTGCCGGCGGCGACCGACAGCGCGCTCGTCGTCGAGACGTTCATGAAGACCGAGCCGGTGGAGAGCCCGCCGACCGGCATGCCAACCATCAGCGTATAGAGTCCGCGCACGGGGTCGACGCCGGCCAGCAGCGCGTTCGCCATCCCCTGCGGGATGTTGACCAGGGCGAAGGTCAGGCCGGACACGAGATCGCCGCGCAGCGAACGCTGGGGCGGCAGGTGCTCTTGGACCGAGGAGATGAGGGCGTCAGCGTCGGGCAGTCTCATGGTGCGACCTATGCAGCCGAGTAGGTAGCCAGCCTATCGGTGCGGTGTTTTGTTGGAGACGTTCAGTGTCTACGAGTCTAGCGTGTCCAGAACCACGATCTGGAAGTATCTGCATTCTACCAGAGAAAACCCCGCTTGACTAAAGATACCCCAGCCCCCGCAACCGCTCCTCAATCTGCTCCGCCTCGCCCGCGTCGAAGCCCTGTTCGGCGGCGACGGTCGCCTCGCCGTCGTCGGCATAGCGCACCGGCGCGGGGTCGGTGAAGATCTCGCTCAGCACGCGCCCGTCCATGACGCGCGGAACCGGCTCGCCCAGCAGGTGCAGCAGCGTCGGGGCCAGGTCGAGGATGTTGGCCTCCGGCAGCGCGATGCCCGAACGGATGCCCGCGCCGCCGGCGATGAAAATGCCCTCGCGCCGGTGGCAGCCGGAGTCGCCCCGAATCTGGCGGGTCATCACCCGCCCCTCGGTGGCGAAGAGGGGACAGGCGATCATGGCGTAGTGGTCGAGTTCCAGGTGCAGGTCGGGCCCCAGTTCGGCGTAGGGGCCGTGGTACACGTCATGGCCGCGGGTGAGCCTGGTCAGGATGGGCTGCCCGCCCTCGTCGCGCAACTCGGCCAGGGCGTCGCTCACCTCGTTCAGCCGGCGGTCGTAGTCCGCATCGCTGACGATGCCGTGCGGCTCGCGCCCGACGCGGTTCAGGTACACCTGGCCGACGTGGCCCATGCTATAAGCTATCGTCCGGCTCCAGTCCACACTGTCAAAGCTGAGGAACTTGCCGACGATGTCGTTGCGCGCCTTCTTGCTGACGCGGGCGACGAGGTTTTGCAAGCCGACGCGCGACACCCATTGGTAGGCGCCGGCGGGGGTGATGCCGTGGCGAAAGGCCCACGCCTTGAGTTGGGTCATGGCGTCCGGCTTGAGCTTCAGCAACCCCTGTTGCATGAAGAACACGTTCAGGTTGACCATGTTCTTCAGCGGCCCGAAGCCGTGGTCGGACATGACGACGGCGCTCGACCCGGCCGGCAGGCGCTCCATCAGCCGGCCCACGTACTTGTCCACCCGGGCGTAGCCGTCGCGGATGGCGTGTTCGTAGGGGGAGGATTCGTAGCGGGCGTGGTTGTGGTCCATGAAGCGCCACAGGGCGTGCTTGGCTACGTCCATAGCGATGAAGTGCACCATCAGCACATCCACCGGCTCGGCGGCCATCAGCGCCAGGGCCCAGCGGCCGTGGGCGTCGATCAGATCGTAGATGTCGGCGATGAACTCGGCCTCGTTGCCCGGCTTGTACTGGACGTTGGGCGCGACGCGGTAGGGGCCGAGCGGGCGGCCGTCGGGGCCGGGCGTGTCCTGATAGCGGGCGATGAGATCGGCCGGGTGGCTGATAGTGGCGTTGCGCGGGCTGAGGATGTCGGTGACGACGAAGCCGTTGACTGGCTGGGGCGGGTAGGTGACGGGCACGTTCAGCACGCCGACGCGGTAGCCCAGGGCCGAGAGGCGCTGCCACAGGGTGGGCTGGCGGATGCGCGTCGAGTTGACCAGGGTGAAGTTTTCACCGTGGGGCTGGATGAAGTCGAAGACGCCGTGCTTGCCGGGGTTGACGCCGGTCATGAAGGTGGGCCAGGCGGGGCTGGTGACGGGCGGCAGGGTGGAGGCGAGGCCGGCCGTCACGCCGCCGTCCATGAGCCGAGCCAGATTGGGCAGATACCCCTCAGCCGCCCAGGGCCGAATCAGGTCGAACGTGGCGCCGTCGAAGCCGATGATGAGGATCATATGGTCGAGTGTATTACGCGGTTTGCGGGCTAGGTAACGGCGTGCCGGTCGCCTCGCTATAGAGCACGTCCGGATCAAGGTCTACGCCGTTGGGCCAGACGAGCGTGCCGGCCTCTGGGTCAACCGCTACTTGGGAGAAGTAGGTGATGTCTTCCAGCGGCGTGAAGACCCCACGCCGGGCGACGATGCGGTGTCTCAAGTCCAAGTCCGCTTCTTCTCCATTGGTAAATAGAATGTGCAAGACATAGTCTCGCACGTGATGAACATCGCTGATTCTGGGAAACATGCTCGCCTCGCCTTTATTCCAGCGGCTCGATCTTCACAACGGGCTGCTCCTCTCTGAGCCGTTGCCAATTCTCCAGAAGCTCATGCTGATGCAGCGCTGCCCATTCGATGATCATAGAGATCGCCCGTCGTGACATCGTTCCATTCATGATCGCGATTGGGTCAATGCTGACTTGCATTTCCAACTTGCCATAGATGGCGTGAAAGTGGGGCGGTGGATGATCATCATAGTACATGCGAATGACAATGCCAAAGAAGCGACTCAATTCGGGCATGGCGTGGATTATACCATGCCTTGAATCAAGACCCTGAGAGGCGGGCGGCCACAAGTGCGCCCCCTTTCCGACGGGGAGCGCACTTCTCTTTCAGCGGTAATCAGCGTCCGAATCCGCGTCCATCAGCGTCCCATTCTCGTCTCGCCCAACCACCTCCCGCACCCGATAGACGCGCAAGTGCTGCGTCTCGTAATAAGTGCGCACCGTCAGTTCGGCGATGAGGCCCATGACGACGAACTGCACGCCCAGGATGACCAGTAGCACGCCCAGCAGCAGCAGCGGCCGGTCGCCGATCTGCATGGCGTTAAAGCCGGCCAGCCCGCCGGTGATGCCCGCCCACAGCTTCAGCCCTGTCAGATAGCCGCCGATGAGCGCGCCGAGGGCGAACAGGACAATGCCCACCCGGCCGAACAGCTGCATCGGCCGGTCGCCGTACTTGCGCAGGAAGCGGATGGTGAGTAAGTCGAGGATAACGCGGAAGGTGCGCGACAGCCCGTACTTCGACGCCCCGGCCACACGGGCGCGGTGGTTCACCGGCACTTCCGACATGGAGAAGCCGGCCGAGCTGACCAGTTCGGGGATGAAGCGGTGAAGCTCGCCGTAGAGGTTCAGGTCGCGCACCACGTAGTCGCGGAAGGCGCGCAGCGAGCAGCCCCGGTCGCGCAACTTCACACCGCTCGTCCGGGCGATGAGCCAGTTGGCGACGCGCGACGGGAAGCGCCGCACCAGGTCGTCCTGCCGGTTGATCCGCCAGCCGTTGACCACGTCGTACCCCTTGTCCAGTTCGGCCAGCAGGGTGGGGATGTCGGCCGGGTCGTTCTGGCGGTCGGCGTCCAGGGTGACGATGACCGCGCCGCGAGCGTAGTCGAAGCCGGCGGCGAAGGCCGCCGTCTGGCCGTAATTGCGCCGGAAGCGGATGGCGACGAGGCGGTCGTCGGCCGCGGCCAACTCCTGCAGGCAGGCGAAGCTGCCGTCGCGGCTGCCGTCATCGATGAACAGGACTTCGTACTCCAGGCCGCGGCCGTCCAGCGCGGCGCGAATCTCGGCCGCCAGCGGGGCCAGGTTGTCCTCCTCGTTGTAGACGGGGATGACGAGGCTGAGGTCTTTTGTCGTGGGAGGTATCAATGTTCAGGCCGCTTCCAGTTCATACCGCTGAATGAGGATGTCGGCTGGTATTCCTAAGCCTTCCCGGAGATTTCTGATCATCTCAAGGGAGAGGGGAACCCGGCGCTCCAACACGACGGTAACTTGATCCCGCCCTAGATACGGCTCCAGGGCTTCGGGCGGCAGCTGTTGATTCTCAAGATAAAAGAGAATGGCCTCAATAGGGTCTGGTGGGCCTATAGGTTCTGTAGCTTCCTCATAGGCATCCACGAGAGTGATCAGCACCTCCAGCCTATCTTCATCCGCAGTGCCTGAGGAAGCATGCAGAAGACGGTCAATTTCTTGAAGCGCATACTGATAATCGGCCTCATTCCGGATCGGTCTAACTTCCATTGATCTTGACCTCCTATAGACCACAGTGCCCCACATGCGCTAGAAGTGGGTCTGTTGTGGGTCTGCCTTAAACCGTCGCCACATCAATATCATTGTACTCACGGTGCGTTCCAATAAAACGGATGTAGACAGCATGATGGCGATAGACAACAACGACAACTAGTCGATAACGGTTGCCTTTGATGTTGAAGACAACACGGTCGTTCCCTACAAAGCTTGCCGTGCGGAACATCCTCTTGACATCGCTCGGCGTATACCAGTCTGCTTGCCGGACGTAAGTATACCATGTCCGCAATGGTTCTTCGGCGTCTGGATGCACTTCCCAGAACTCGCGCAGTGTTCGGCGGGCGATGATTCTCATCGT
>NZ_JAYRVJ010000398.1:0-5480 GCF_041918635.1 Promineifilum sp. (SeqCode) | reverse complement strand
TGCAGTGACCAGTGGTCAGTGCCCTATGGCACAAGCCGATAATAGGGCTTGTACTGGTTGCTGACGCTGATGTACTCCGGCCGCAGGCCGCGATCCACCAGGCTCGCCACCACGGTCTCATAGACGGCCAGCTTCTGGTGCATGTCCCGGCCGCTGCCAAAGTAGGCCCGCCAGCCGCGGCCGTCCTGATAGCTAAGCCCGCCCGATGTGTTGTAGAAGAGCTTGTCGATGTTGGGGCGCAATTGCCGCAACTGGATCGCCCCCTCCAGCACCGGGCGCGGCACGAAGGCGATGTTGGCCGTCGCCTCCCCGTTCGCCGTCTCGCCGGTCGTCGTTTCTTCGTCGTTTCCGTCCGAGGAGGCAGACTCCTCATCGGAGGAAGCGGTCTCCGCCTCGGCGTCCGTCTCCCCCGTTCCCCCGCTCCCCTGCTCCCCCGCATCGGAGGAAACAGGTTCCTCGGAAACGATATGCAACAACCCCACCGTCTCCGCGCGCGCCAGCGAGAGGTTGCCGTCCTCGTCGATCCAGTAGGTCTCGCTCCCTTCTTCCCACGTCGCCAGCGGCGGCTTCTCGCGCAGACTGACCAGCACCTCGTTGGGCCAGTGCAGCGTGACCGTGGCCGTGACCACGCCGCCCATCTGGCCGATGCGGTCGGCCGCAGCCTGCGGGTCGGCGGCGAAGATGTGCCGCCCGGCCAGACCGCTCTCGGCCACCACGTCGTTGATCTCCAGCGAGGTCGCGCCCTGGACGGGGATGTAGTTCAGGTAGAAGCGCTGGTCCGCGCCGATCAGGTAGAGGGCGTAGACGCACAGCCCCACAATGCCCAGGCTGAGCCAGCGCGCGTTGAAAACGATGGCCCGCGCCGTGGACAGCGGGCGGGTGATGCGCTGGGCGCTCTGGCGGCGCTTGCGCTTCTGGGCCGTCTTGGTCATGCCCAGGCCGGCCAGTGATGCGGCCGAGGCGGCCTGGATGCGGCGCATCTGCGGCTGCTTGCGCAGGCGCTTGTCCCCTTTGCCGCGAGGGGAGGGGGCGACGCGCCTGTCTCCTGTGGCTGATCCCCGCTTGGTGGGCGCGGGCGTTTGTCCTCTCTTGAAGGGCGAGGGAATGCGCCTGGTCATTGTGCGCCTCCTTGCGCCGGCCCGCTCCCGCCTGGGGAGAGGGCGGACGGCTCGATCGTCGTCTCCAATTCCATCTTTTCCCGGTGGCGCTCCAGCGCCAGGGCGATGAGCCGATCCAGCAGTTCGGGGTAGCTCACGCCGCTGGCCTCCCACAGCTTGGGATACATGGAGATGCTGGTGAAGCCGGGGATGGTGTTGATCTCGTTCAGGTAGAGCGCGCCGCTCTCGTCGTCCAGCAGCAGGTCGACGCGGCCCAGCCCGGCGCTGTCGATGGCCTGGAAGGCGCGCACGGCCAGGGCGCGGATGGCGTCGGACTGCGCCGGCGCCAGCGGGGCGGGGATGATCAACTCCGACTCATCCTCCGAACCGGGCGCGGCCATGTACTTGGCGACGTAGTCATAGAAGGCGCGCCGCGGCCGGATTTCGCCCACGACGCTGGCCTGCGGTTCGTCGTTGCCCAGCACGGCCACTTCCAGTTCGCGGGCGCGCTGGTCGCCGCGGCCGATCCCCTGCTCGACGATGAGCCGCCGGTCAAAGCGCGCCGCCTCGGCCAGACCGGCCCGCAACTCGTCCCGGTTGTTGCACTTGCTGATGCCGACGCTGGAGCCGAGGTTGGCCGGCTTGGTGAAGACGGGGTAGGGCAGGTGGGCCTCCACCGCGTCCAGCACCGCCTCCGGCTCGCGCAGCCAGCGGGCGCGCGTGACCAGCTGCCACGGCAGCACCGGCAGCCCGTGGGCCTCCATGACCGCCTTGAAGATGGCCTTGTCCATGCCCACGGCCGAGCCGACGACCCCCGCGCCGACGTAGGGCAGCCCGGCCAATTCCAGTAGCCCTTGCACCGTACCATCCTCGCCGTAGGGGCCGTGGAGCACGGGGAAGATCACGTCCAGTTCGGTGATGGCCGTGAGGTGCGGAGCGCTCTCCTCCCGCTCGCCAACCCTCTCCCAGAGGGAGAGGGAGCCGGAGTGCGCGGGTTCGGGCAGGAGCGCGGCCGGGCGGGCATCGGCCCCCTCGGCCAGGGCGGCCATCACGTCGCCGGCGATCCAGCGCCCCTCTTTGGTGATGCCGATGGGCGTCACCTCGTACTTGGCCGGGTCGAGCGCGCGCATCACCGAGCGCGCCGATTGGAGCGACACTTCATGTTCGCCCGACCGGCCGCCGAAGATGACGCCGACGCGGAGTTTGCCCGTTCTCTTATTCAAACGCCCAATCTCCCACCAACTCGACTTCCAACTCCATCTCGATACCGAATTGCTCGCGGACGCTGTTCCACGCCTCGGCCACCAGGGCGCGGATGTCCTCGGCCGTCGCCTCGCCCTCGTTGATGAAGAAGTTGGCGTGTTTTTCGGAAATGACCGCGTCGCCAATGCGAAAGCCCTTCAGCCCGGCCGTGTCGATCAGGTAGCCGGCGTAGAAGTTCTCCGGATTCTTGAACATCGAGCCGGTGCTGGCTCCGCCCGGCTGGCGCTCTTTGCGCATGGCCGTAAAGCCATCGGCCCGCGCCGTCAGCACGTCCACCGGCTCCGGCTTCAGGCGCAACTCGGCCGACAGGACGACGCGCCGCGCCCGATTGTCCTCGCGGTCGCGCTTCAGGGCGCTCTCGCGGTAGCCGTAGGCCATCTCCTCGCGGCTGTAGACGCGGCGGCCATAGCCCGGCTCCCAAACCGTCGCCGCCAGCAGGGAGGCGTCAATGTCGGAGCCGTGCGCCCCGGCGTTGCCGACCACCGCGCCGCCGACAGTCCCCGGCACGCCGATCGCCCACTCCAGCCCGCCCAGACCGCGGCTGATGCACTGGCGAGCCAGGGCCGACAGGTTAGCCCCGGACTCAGCCGTGCAGACGACGCCCGCGCCGCTGTGGCGAAAGCTGACCTTGCGCGCGCGGTTCAGGATGACCAGCCCGGTCATGCCGCCATCGGCGACGAGGATGTTGGAGCCGCCGCCCAGGACGAAGTAGGGCAGGCCGGCGGCATAGGCGACCTCGGCCGCGGCTTCCAGTTGTTCGGCCGAGTTCACGGTCAGGAACAGTTCGGCCGGGCCGCCGACGCGGGCGGTGGTGTGGCGGGCCAGCGATTCGCTGACCCGCAATTGGTCGCCGAAGATGCGGCGCAATCTTTCTACCGTCTGGACCGTCGTCATGAGTTTCATGTGCCTGCCTGTCTCATCCTGTAGAGCGGGTTGGTAACCCGCCTTTCCTCACCCAGAGGCGGGTTGCCAACCCGCCCTACTATCGCTTCAATCCTCGTTGCCGTTCCAAGCCTTCCAGCACCCAACGGCCGACCGCGTCCCCGTCGCCCGCGCCCAGCGTCACGATTACGTCGCCGGGATTGACCCGCTCCAACAGATAGTCGGCCGCGTCGCGCCGGTCGGGGATGTGGATGGCCTGCGGGTGGCGCATGCGGCTCACCACGCCGGCGGTGTTCACGTCCGGGTCGTCCGCCTCGCGACTGCGGTAGATGTCCAGGGCGATGACCCGCTCCGCGCCGGCGAAACTGTCGGCGAACTCGTCGGCCAGCAGGCGGGTGCGGCTGAAGGTGTGCGGCTGCCACACCGCCCACAGCCGGCGGCCGGGGTAGCGCTGGCGCGCGGCGGCCAGCGTAGCCCGAATCTCGGTCGGGTGGTGGGCATAATCGTCGATGATGGTCACGCCGCCCGTCTCGCCGATCAACTGGAAGCGCCGCTGCACCCCGCCAAAACCGGCCAGCGCGCGGCAAATCTGGCCGAACTCGATTTGCAAATCAAGGCCGACGATGATGGCCGCCAGGGCGTTGCGCACGTTGTGCAGCCCCGGCACGCGCAGCCGCGCCAGGCCGATGGTCTGCCCGTCGTACTCGACCACGAAGTCCGTGCCGCCCATCTGGTTGAGGCGCGCGTCCAGGCCGCGGACGTGCGGGGCGCGCGCGGCGCGCTCGCTCAGCCCGTAGGTCGTCACCTCGATGCCGCCGTTGGTCAACTCGTCCAGCAAGGCGGCCGCGCCGGGGTCGTCGGCGCAGACGATGAGCCGGCCATGGGGCGGCAGCAGCCGGGCGAACTGGCGAAAGGCGGAGTGGTAGGCGTCGTCGGTGGGGAACAGGTCGGGGTGGTCGTGTTCCACATTGGTGATGACCGCCACCTCCGGCCGCAGCCCCAGGAACATGTAGTCGTACTCGTCCGCCTCGACGACGAAGTAAGGGCCCTGGCCGTAGCGCCCGTTACCGCCTAACTCCGGCAGCGTGCCGCCCAAAATGACGGTCGGGTCCAGTCCAACCTCCAGCAGCAGGTGGGCGATCATGCCGGTGGTCGTCGTCTTGCCGTGCGTGCCGGCCACGGCGATGCCGACGCTGCCCTCCATGAGCTGGCCGATCAGGTCGGCGCGCTTGACCACCGGCAGGCCGCGCTCGCGGGCGGCAACCCACTCTGGATTGGTCGGAGGCACGGCCGAGGAGACGACCAGCAGATCGGCCCCCGCGATGTGGGCCGGGTCGTGGCCGGTGTAGATGGTCACGCCGGCGTCGGCCAGGGCGGCGGTTTGCTCATTGGTTTGCATGTCGGAGCCGGAAACCCGGTAGCCGCGACCCAGCAGCACGCGGGCGATGGCCGAAATGCCGGCCCCGCCGACGCCTACGAGATGGATGTGCATGCCGGGTTGCAGTTTCATGATCAGTAAGTAGTAAACAGTAAGCAGTAAGCAGTATTCACTGGGTCAGTTCTTGACTCGTCGTTCGTTACAATAGGACGACGAGGACGAACAGGAACACCACCGCCATCAGCAGCGGCAGGATGATGGGCGAGCCGGTCAGAAACGGGATGGGCAGATTTTCGACAATGGGCACTGCCTCCCACGCCGGGCGAATGATGCGCGACGGGTCGAACGGGTAGCCGATCTCCTGGGCGTAGCGCATCCAATTGCTGGCGGCCACAACCTTATACTCCAGGAAGCACCAGATGGAGCCGATGAGCAGCCAGCCGTTCACCGCGCCCACGATGGCCCCCAATACCTTGTCCTGCAGGTTATCGTGGCGCGTCAGCTTGTCGCCCACGCGGCTGCGGGCCAGCGTCGGGCCTTGATAGCCGAAGAAGCCGATGGCGATCAGGAAGGACGACATGACAAAGAACTGCCAGCGGCGCTGCGCGTCGGGCGGCGTTACGCTGTTGTCCCAGCCAAAGAACCCAAAGGCCACGGCCATGAACTGGTTGATGATGAACAGCGCCAGGATGAGCGAGGACGTGACGACCACCTCCCGCGTCCAGCCGCGCATCGCGCCCACCAGCGCGAACAGGATGACCATAATCCAGAAGGCAACGTTCAGGCTTAGCATCAGGCCTCTTCTCCTTCCACTGACCGCTGGTCATTGACCACAAGGCGACTCCCGTCGCCCGACCCCT
>NZ_JAYRVJ010000397.1:0-2012 GCF_041918635.1 Promineifilum sp. (SeqCode) | reverse complement strand
CTGGGGGCGCACGCGCCGGTCGAGGTGGACGCCCACACGTCGCTGGCCAAGGCCATCCGCCAGATGAACGTCCACAACATCGGTTGCGTAATGGTGACCGACGATGATGACCGGCTGGTGGGCATCTTCACCGAGCGGGACGTGCTGGTGCGCGTGGCCGGGCTGGTGGACGATCTGGCCGGAACGCCGGTCAGCCGCTTCATGACGCCCGATCCGGTGGCCGTCCACGCCGACCTGCCCATCGCTCACGCGCTGCACCTGATGTCGGTGCACGGCTTCCGCCACCTGCCGCTGGTAGACGACGACCACCGGCCGGTGGGCATCGTCTCGTTCCGCGACGTGGTGCACTACCTGCACAACGGGCACGATAGACCGCAATGAAGCAATTCAACACGGATTTGCACGGATAAGACGGATTTAACGGATTGAACCTTTGGCCCAATCCGTTAAATCCGTCTTATCCGTCGGAATCCGTGTTTAATATTTCTGAAGGAGAGATGACATGAGTATCGGTATCGCCCCGGCGGCGACGGGGGAGGGCCGCGCTGTTGGTGAGATCGTCAACGACTTTTCCATCGTCGTGGCGACGGCCAACGGCACCGGCAGTCAGACCGCCAACCTGGCCATCCTGCGCGCGCTGTTCAAGATGGGCATCCCCGTCAACGGCAAGAACATCTTCCCGTCAAACATTCAGGGCTTGCCCACCTGGTATCACATCCGGCTAAGCCGCGACGGCTACACCGGCCGCCGCCACACGTCCGAGATTCTCGTCGCTTTCAACCAGACAACGGTAGTGCAGGACATCCAGACGCTGCCGGCCGGCGGCATCTGCCTCTACAACGGCGACTGGCGCACCGTGCCGCAGCGCGACGACATTACCTACTACGCCGTACCGGTCAACGAGTTCGTGCGCGACACGGGCACGAAGGGCAAGCTGAAGGACTACATCGCCAACATGGTCTACGTCGGCGCGCTGGCCCACCTGCTCGACATCCCGCTGGAGCGGCTGGATGAGGCGCTGGCCTTCCTATTCAAGGGCAAGCGCAAGACGGTGGACTCGAACATGGGCGTCGTGCGGCTGGCCTATGAGTGGGCGGCAGCGAACCTGGAGCGCAATCACCCCTACCGCGTCGCGCCGATGAACGAGACTGAGGGGCTGATCATGATGACCGGCAACGAGGCCGCCGCGCTGGGGGCCGTCTTCGGCGGCGTCACCTTCGCCGCCTGGTACCCCATCACCCCCTCCACCAGCGTCATCGACGCCCTGAACGACTATTTGGCGCAGTACCGCCGCGATCCCGAGACGGGCGAGGCGACCTATGCCGTCATCCAGGCCGAAGACGAACTGGCGGCCATCGGCATGGTCGTTGGCGCGGGCTTCGCCGGGGCGCGGGCCATGACGGCCACCAGCGGGCCGGGTATCTCGCTGATGGCCGAGTACGTCGGGCTGGCCTACTTCGCCGAAGTGCCGGCGGTCATCTGGGACATCCAGCGCGTCGGCCCCAGCACCGGCCTGCCCACGCGCACCAGCCAGGGCGACATCCTCTTCACCTACTACCTGGGCCACGGCGACACGAAGAACGTCATTTTGCTACCGGCGTCGTTGCGCGAGTGCTTCGACTTCGGCTATGGCGCGTTCGACCTGGCCGACCAGCTCCAGACGCCGGTCTTTGTCCTCAGCGACCTGGACTTGGGCATGAACAACTGGATGTCGGAGCCGTTCGCGTATCCGGCCGGGCCGGTGCAGCGGGGCAAGGTGCTCTCGGCCGAGGACGTGGCCGAGCGGGGCTTCGCCCGCTACAAGGACATCGACGGCGACGGCATTCCCTATCGCACCCTGCCCGGCAACCCCCACCCGCGCGCGGCCTACTTTGGCCGCGGCACCGGTCACAACGACGCCGCCGTTTACAGCGAGCGGCCGGAGGACTGGGAGAGCAACATGCTGCGGCTGGCGCGCAAGTTCGACACGGCGCGCTCGCTCGTGCCCGGCCCGGTCATCGACGAGGTGAAGG
>NZ_JAYRVJ010000396.1:0-7675 GCF_041918635.1 Promineifilum sp. (SeqCode) | reverse complement strand
GTTCGCGGCGCGGTGACGGGCTGCACCTGGGGTAACCGCAACAGCAACCACGTCACGGTGCTGTGGAATAACCTGCCCATTGGAACGCATCAATACTGGGTGAAGGTCGATAGCGCCGGCGCGATACCGGAAATATCCGAGGCTGACAACGTGACCGGCCCCGGCAGGGTCACCGTCCCGCCGAACGCCATTCTCGTGCCCTACATCAGCCGGTAATCTCCGACGGACTGGACGAAGCGAACGGGGTCTGGCAGAATTGACTGCCAGGCTCCGTTTTTGTTATGTGGATCGATGTAAGGCAGGCGATGGCGTGGGCGTTTGGCTGGCTGCTCCTGGTGACGGCCGGTTTCTTGCTGGCCCGGCGGCCCAACGGGACAAATCGCTCTCGTTGGGCGGGCTTCTCGCTGCCGCTCATCCTGCTACTGGCCGCGCTGGCGCGGTTGTTGCCGGCGCTGTGGCTGCCGGTCGGCGCGGGCTACGACATCGAGTCTTATCGGATGGTGACGGACGCGCTGTTGGGTGGCCAGGAGGTCTACAACGCGGCGTTGGGCCGCCACCCTTACCTCCCCTTCCAGATGTACATCATGGGGGCGATGGCCTGGCTATCGGCGGCGACGGGGCTGCCCTACGTGGTCGCCGTCAAGCTGCCGGCGGTGGTGGCGGACGTGGCGCTCACCGGCCTGATCTATAAGGCCGTGATAGGGAAGATGGCGGAACGGGACGGCCATGAATTGCCTGACTACAAACGAGATGGAGGAGAGCGGGCTGCGGCCGCCTACCTGGCCACGCTCTACGCGCTAAACCCGATCAGCCTGCTGGTCACCTCCTACCACGGGCAGTTCGAAGCCATCACGCTCCTGCTGCTGGCGCTGGCCTGGTGGTTCTGGCAGCGGGAACAGGCGAGCCGCTCGGCCGGCGCGCTGGGGCTGGCCATCCTCAACAAGACCTGGCCGGTCGTCTTCCTGCCGATCATCTTCATCCGGCTGCCCGGCTGGAAAGCTCGCGTTCGCGCCGTCGCTGTGGCGCTAGGCGTCCCCGTACTGTTCACCCTCGCCTACATTCTTCTCTTCTCGCCCGACGTGGGCTTCATGTTGGGACGCGCCCTCACCCACCGCGGCGTGGCCGGCTATTGGGGGCCGGGGGCGATCCTGAACCCGCTGGCAACTGTCCAGCCCGGCCTGCAACCGGCTGTCGACGTTCTGTTCGCGTTGCGCAACGGCTTGTTGGCCGCGGCGGCGCTCTTCGCCCTGTGGTGGACGCGCCGCCAGAGCGCGCTGGACGCCTTCCTGACCCTGTTGCTGAGTCTGTTCGTCGTCACCGTCGGCTTCGGTATCCAGTGGCTCGTCTGGGTGGTTCCTTTCGCCTTGCTGGCCGGCGAAGACCGCTGGCTGAAGGCGTATTCGCTGGCCGGCGCGTTCATGTTGGCCGTGCATCTCTTCGGTCTGCACATGATTCCGCTGCTCTCGGAGTGGCTGCCGGCGGCGGCCGACTGGACGCTGCGCCTCAGCGGCTTGCCCGCCTGGGCCATCGTCGTCGCCTGGATGATCCATCGCTGCCGCACCGTTACGGTCGCCGCCGCGCCGGCCCACCCGCGACCCGATCCGCTGGCCCATTGACCTATGAACCCCACGCGCCCCACCTTTTCCATCTTCATCCTTAACTGGAACAGCCGCTCTCTGATCGAAGCGTGCCTGAACAGCGTCTACGCCCAGACCTATCCCGCCGAGCGTGTGGAACTGATCGACAACAGCTCGGCCGACGACTCGGTCGCTTTTGTGCGCCAACAGTTCCCCCGGACGACGGTGCGCGAGAACGGCGGCAATCTGGGCTACGCCGCCGGCAACAACGCCGCCCTGCGCGACCTGTCGTCGGATGTAGCCCTGCTGCTCAACCCCGACGTGATCCTGTCGCCCAACTTCCTGGCAGTCATGGCCGAGGCGCTGGCCGCTGACCCCTCCATGGGCATCGCCGGGGCCAAGCTGTGGTATCCGGGCGGTGAGGTGATCCAGCATAGCGGCGGCTACATCACCCACCCGCGGGCCATCCCCGGCCACTACGGCATCGGCGAGCGGGACGAGGGGCAGCACGACACGCCGCGCGACGTGGACTACGTGATCGGCGCGGCGCTGGCCGTGCGGCGCGACGTGCTGGCGCGCGTCGGGCTGCTCGATGAGCGCTTCTTCCTGTACTACGAGGACGTTGACCTGTGCGCGCGGGCGCGGGCGGCGGGCTACCGCGTCGTTTATCTACCGGAGGCAACGGGTATCCACGTCGAGTCGGCCACCACGGTCAAGGGCAGTTTTAGCTATCTCTGGCGATTCCACACCGGCCGCTGGCTTTACCTGCTCAAGCATTTCCCGGCTGACGAGTTGCTGGAAGCGACCCTGTCGGAAGAGCGCGTTTGGCTTGGCCGGCTGGACGAGGACGAGCGCCGCGCTGCCTCGCTGGCCTATCTGACGGCGCGCCGTCACTTGCCGGAGACGCTGTGGGCGCGCGAGCGTGAGGGAGCCGGCCCCCTGCCGCCCGCGGCGCTGGAACGGATGTTGGTCGAGCTTCACACACAGGCGGGATTGCGTCCGGTCGGCGCGGAATCGCGAACTGCTCTGCTGGCCGCCGCCACGCTGGAGGCGCGCCCCTTTGTCTCCACGGTGCCGCTCATTGGCCCGCTGATTGCCCGATTCCGCGCCTCTTGGAATAATGTAGCCTCCCGCTGGTACATTCAGCACGTCATCGACCAGCAGAATGAATTCAACCGGCTGGCCATCGCCGAACTGCCCGAGCGCTTGGCGGCCTATGAGCGCGAGGCACAGATACAGTTGGAACTGTTGGAACAGCAGATCGTTGAGCGGGCAGACCTGGAGCAGCGACTTCAGGAATTGAGCGCCCAACTGGCCGAATTGGAACGCCGGCTCGGGGAAGCGCGGGAGTAGTGTAGTCCTATCTTCATCATTGTGATGGGCGTGTCCGGCAGCGGCAAAACCACCATCGGGCAGATGTTGGCGCGCCGGCTTGGCTGCCCCTTCTACGACGGCGACGACTTTCACCCGCCGGCCAACGTCGTTAAAATGACGGCCGGCGTCCCCCTGACCGATGAGGATCGGGCCGGCTGGCTGGCGGCGCTGACCGATCTCATCCATGGTGGGTTGGGGCGCGGCGAATGCGGGGTGATCGCCTGTTCGGCGTTGCGCCACAAGTACCGCGACCTGCTCCGCGTCGATGAGGCGCGGGTAAAGTTCGTTTACCTGAAAGGCGACTACGAACAGATCCGGCAGCGCGTCCAGCGTCGCGAAGGCCATTACATGGGGACGTCGCTGCTGCGCAGCCAGTTCGACACCCTGGAAGAACCAGATGACGCCCTGACCCTGGACGCGGCGCTCGATCCGGTCACACTGGTCAACACGATGCTGGAGCAACTCATGGAAAAACAGTATGCGCTTGGACTGCTGGGAATGGGGGTGATGGGGCGCAGTCTGGCGCTAAACCTGGAGCGCCACAGCTACCGTGTCATCGGCTACGACCCGACCCCTGTCCTCCCGACGGGCTTCCCCGTGAAGCTTGCCACCTCCGTCGAACAACTGGTGACCGCCCTGGAGCCGCCGCGCGTCTTCCTGATGATGATCCCCGCCGGCCCGCCCGTCGATCTGGCTATCGCCTCGCTCCGGCCCCACCTTGCGCCGGGCGACGTGATCATCGATGGCGGCAACTCCTTCTTCAGCGACACCGAACGCCGCGTCAAGGAGCTGATGCCGGATGGGCTGCACTTCATCGGCATGGGCGTGTCCGGCGGCGAGAGCGGGGCGCTCTGGGGGCCGAGCCTGATGCCCGGCGGCGCTCCCGAAGCGTGGGAGACACTGAAGCCGATGTTCGAGGCCATCGCCGCCCGGGCCGACGACGGCCAACCCTGCGTCACCTACATCGGGCGCGGCGGCTCCGGCCACTTCGTCAAGATGGTTCACAACGGCATTGAGTATGGCGACATGCAACTCATCGCCGAAATCTACGACTTGCTCCACCGCGGCGCGGGCCTGTCCAACGGCGAGCTGGCGGCGCGCTTCGCCCACTGGAACGAAGGCCCGCTGCGGTCTTACCTGATCGAGATCACGGCCAGTATCCTGGCGCGGATGGATGAAGAGACCGGGCAGCATTTAGTCGAGCTAATCCTCGATGAAGCCGCCCAGAAAGGGACGGGCAAGTGGACCAGCCAGACCGCCCTGGACGTGGGCGCGGCCATCCCGACGATCAACGCCGCCGTCGAGGCGCGGCTCATCTCCAGTATTAGGGAGGAGCGCCTGGCCGCGTCCGCGAAACTCGGTCAGGCGGCCCCTTTCACGGGCGATGTTAAACGACTGGTCGCCGCCGCCGAACAGGCGCTCTATGCCAGCAAACTCATCTCCTACGCCCAGGGTATGAGCCTGCTCCGCATGGCCTCAATGGGGTATAATTGGGGCCTGGACTACGCGGCCATCGTGCGCGTGTGGCGCGCGGGGTGCATCATCCGAGCCGCGCTCCTGGACGACATTGCCGCCGCCTTCCAGCGCGACCCAGAGTTGCCGAACCTGCTCATGGACGATATTTTCGCCCAAGCGGTGCTGGAGCGGCAAGCGGCCTGGCGCGATGTGGTGCAAACCGGGGCCGGTCTGGGCATTCCCTTGCCGGCGACTGGCGCGTCGCTGGCCTACTTCGATGCGTACCGGTCGGCCCGGCTGCCGGCCAACCTGATTCAAGCGCAGCGCGACTACTTCGGCGCCCACACCTATCAGCGCCGCGACAAACCCGGCGTGTTTCACACGCAGTGGGAGAATGAAGTTGCCTCAACTTGAGCGAGTGAAGCGGATGGTCACAGTCAATGTGGCGTCTACTTCTGCTCAGTCATCAGATTCTTAAAAGAAAACGGAGATTGCTTGTGACCTTCACCAGACCGCCCGACGTGACACAATCGGACCCCAATGGCAACCTGAAATGGTATGCCATGGATCTGGACGATCTACTCACCCGGCTGGAAACCCACCACCAAGACGGCCTGACTTCGGAAGAAGCGGCGCGCCGACTGGCGCAATTCGGACCCAATGAACTGCGAGAAAAGCCCCGCCCCACTTTCCTGCAACTAGTCCTCGCGCAACTGAACAACTTCGTCATCATCTTGCTAATCGTGGCCTCCGTCATCTCGGCGCTGTTGGGTGACTGGGTCGAGGCAGGGGCCATCCTGCTCATCGTGCTGCTGAACGCCATGCTGGGCGTGATCCAGGAAAGCCGGGCGGAGGAGGCGCTGGCGGCGCTCAAAAAGATGGCCTCGCCCGAAGCGCAGGTCTTGCGCGACGGCGGGCGCGTCTTCATTCCGGCTGGTCAACTCGTCCCCGGCGACCTCGTCTTTCTGGAGGCAGGCAACTTCGTACCGGCCGACTTGCGCCTGGTCGAGGCGGTCAATCTGCGCGTGGAGGAGGCTGCCCTGACCGGCGAGTCCGTCCCGGTGCAGAAGAACGCCACGCTGGTGCTGAACGAAGACGCCACGCTGGGCGATCGCAAGAACCTGGCCTTCATGGGCACGGTGGTTTCCTACGGTCGGGGACGCGGCGTCGTGGTCAACACTGGCATGCACACTCAACTGGGCCTCATCGCCGACATGTTGCAGGATGTCGAGACTGAGCCAACCCCCTTACAGCAGCGCCTCGACCAACTTGGCAAAGTGCTGGGCTGGGGCGCGCTGGCCGTGTGCGGCATTGTCTTCCTGGTCGGCGTGTTGCGCAGCAACGTGCTGGCCCACGGCTTCACGCCGGAGGCCCAGTCAGCGCTGGCCGAATCCTTCATGATCGCCGTCAGTCTGGCCATCGCCGCCGTGCCGGAGGGGCTACCGGCCGTGGTCACCATCAGCCTGGCCCTGGGCATGCGCGAAATGGTACGCCGCCACGCCCTCATCCGCCGGCTCGCTTCCGTGGAGACGCTCGGCTCGGCCACGGTCATCTGCTCCGACAAGACGGGCACGCTGACGCAGAACGTGATGACCGTCACCGACCTCTGGGTAGACGGCAAGCACATTGGCGTCACCGGCAGCGGCAACGAGCCGGTTGGCGACTTCACGATCGACGGCCAGCCGGTCGACTTAGTCAGCTTCCCCGGCGTGGAGACCGCGTTGTGGGTAGGCGCGCTGAACAACGACGCCACCGTTGAGCAGACCGGCAGCGATGGCAACCGCGCCTTCCGCGTCATCGGCGACCCAACCGAGACCTCCATCCTCGTCGCGGCGGCCAAGGCCGGCATCCTCCAAAACGCGCTCAACCACGCTTACCCCCGCGAGCAGGAGATCCCCTTCGACTCCGGGCGCAAGCGCATGGTAACCATCCACAACGTCGGGGCGCCGCAAGTCACCGATCCCTCGCCCTTTACCGACAACTCGCGCCGCCATTGGAAGACCATCGTCGTCAAGGGCGCACCCGACATCGTCCTGGGCCTGTGCACCGGCTACCAGGCGCTCGATGACCAGGTACAGATCATGGACGACCGGATGCGGCAGAGCATCCTGGCGGCCAACGACCAGATGACCCGCAACGCGCTGCGCGTGCTGGGACTGGCCTATAGCATCGTGCCCGACGTGCCCGACGAGTTCACCCACGAGGACGTGGAGAAAGACCTCATCTTCGCCGGGCTGATCGGGATGATCGATCCGGCGCGGGCCGAGGTGAAGCCGGCGCTGGAAGTGGCCCGCGGCGCGGGCATCCGCACTATCATGATCACCGGCGACTACCCCAACACCGCCCGCGCCATCGCCCAGAGCATCACCCTGCTCCGTCCGGAACACAAGGTGCTCACCGGGACCGACCTGAACGACATCGACGATGCCGCACTGGCGCGCGAGGTCAAGGTGACGGACGTGTTCGCCCGCGTCTCGCCGGAGCACAAGATGCGCATCGTTGACGCCCTGCGCGCCAATGACGAGGTCGTGGCGATGACCGGCGATGGCGTCAACGACGCCCCGGCCATCAAGCGCGCCGACATCGGCGTGGCGATGGGCATCACCGGGACGGACGTGGCCAAGGAAACGGCCGACATGGTGCTGACGAACGACAACTACGCCAGCATCGTCTCGGCCATCGAGCAAGGCCGGGTCATCTACGCCAACATCCGCAAGTTCGTCTTCTTCCTGCTCTCGTCCAACGTGGCCGAGATCATGATCATCTTCCTGGCGACGCTGGCCGGGCTACCCACGCCGCTGACGGCCGTCCAGTTGCTCTGGCTGAACCTGCTGACCGACGGCGCGCCGGCGCTGGCCCTGGCCATGGAGAAGGGCGACCCGGACGGCATGAGCCGCCCGCCCCGCCCCAAGAAGGAGTCGATCATCAACGGTTCCATGCGCCTGGGCATCGTCATCCAGACGTTCGCCCAGACCGGCGCGGTGTTGACCGCCTTCCTGCTGGGCTTGTCCTGGACGATGAACCTGCCAGCCGGCCAGAGCTTTTTCGGCGCGCTGCTCAGCTTTGACTGGACGACGGTGGACGTGCAGACGGCCGAGACAATGGCCTTTGTCACCTTGTCATTGTGCGAACTCTTCCGCGCCTACACCGTCCGCTCGGAGCGGGTTTCGGTCTTCCGTCTGGGCGTGTTCTCCAACAAGTACATGCAGTATGCCGTGGCCCTCTCCATTACTCTGCTACTGCTGGTGGTCAACGTGCCCTTCTTGCAG
>NZ_JAYRVJ010000395.1:0-2473 GCF_041918635.1 Promineifilum sp. (SeqCode) | reverse complement strand
GCCACCGGGTCGCCGTGCTGGCTGTGGATCCCAGCAGCAGCCTGTCGCGCGGCAGCATCCTGGGCGACAAGACGCGCATGGAGCAATTGAGCCGCGAGCCTGACGCCTTCATTCGCCCTTCGCCCACCGGCGGCGTCCTGGGCGGCGTGGCCCGCAAGACGCGCGAGACGATGCTGGTCTGCGAGGCGGCCGGCTTCGACGTGATCCTGGTCGAGACAGTCGGCACAGGCCAGAGCGAGATCACCGTGCGCTCGATGGTGGACTTCTTCCTGCTGGTGCTCATTCCCGGCGGCGGCGACGAGTTGCAGGGCATCAAGAAGGGCGTGGTCGAACTGGCCGACGCCATCGCCATCAACAAGGCTGACGGCGAGAACAAGGTGCGCGCCGAGGCAGCCCGCGGCGAGTACAACCGGGCGCTCCACTACCTGACGCCGGCCACCGAGGGTTGGCGCGCGAGAGCCTACACCTGTTCGGCGGCCACGGGCGAGGGCGTGGCCCACCTGTGGGAGGTCATCGGCCGCTTCCGCGAGCGCACGGCCGGCTCCGGCGCGTTCGAGGCCCGCCGGCGGGAACAGGCGCGCGAGTGGCTGCACACCCTGATCGACGAGCAGTTGCGCGCCCACTTCTTCGGCCGCCCCTCGGTTCAGGCGGCGCTGGTCGAGGTTGAGCGCGCCGTCCTGGCCGGCGAACTCCCCGCCACCGCTGCCGCGCGGCAGTTGTTAGGGCTGCTGGAACCCGGCTCGTAGTCAGGCAATTCTTTGCCGTTCGTCGCGCGAAGAACGGCAATGAATTGCCTGACTACCAACCTATAGCCAGTCCCGCCGCCACAAAATCACCAATACGATCAACGCCAACAGCAGTGATACTCCCATGACCATCCAAAACGCCAGCGCGCTGCCCTGAAATGGCAGCTCGACGTTCATGCCATAGATGCTGGCGATCAGCGTCGGCACGCTGACCACAATCGTGATGGACGCCAGGAACTTCATGACCACGTTCAGATTGTTGGAGATGATCGACGCGAAGGCGTCCATCATCTGGCTGAGGATGTTCTCGGAGATGGTCGTCATCTCCAGCGCCTGGCTGTTCTCGGTCAGCACATCCTCCAGCAGATCTTCGTCCTCCTCATAGCGCGAGAACAGGCCGCTCTTCTGCAAGCGTTGCATCATCAGATCATTCGATTTTAGCCCGGTCGTGAAGTACACTAGGCTCTTCTGATACTTGAGCAGTTCCAGCACTTCCTCGTTGCGCAGCGAGCGTTGCAGGCGCTCTTCCACGGCATCCGTCGCCGCGTCGATGTGGCGCACGTAGGAGAGGTAGCGCTGCGCCGTCACCAGCAACATTTGCAGCACCAGCCGGCTGTGTTTGGACGTGGACAACTCCTTCACGCGATAGCCCAACAAATCCTGGGCAATGGCCGTATGGTACTTGCAAATGGTGATAAGGTAACCCGGCGTCAGGATGATGCCGAAGGGAACCGTCTTGTAGGGAATATCCTCCTCTTTGCCAAAGAAGAACGGCACGCGCAGGATGATCAGCGTGATCCCATCTTCGCGGTCCGTCCGCGCCATCTCATCCAGGTCGAGCGCGGCCAGCAGAAAATCCTCCGGCACGTTGACGGTCGTCATGAGCTGTTCAATTTCGGCCCGTTGCGGATCCACCAGATGAATCCACGTGCCCGGCTCCAGGTCGTCAATCTGCTCCAACCCACGTTCCGCTTTCCTGAAGATCGTGACCATTGTGCTGCCTCCTACTTATGCCGGAAGTATAGACCCACGGCCCAACCACGCCATGTCAAACTGGCTACAGATCTGACAGGTGGGTGGCCGCAGGTTTCGTTGCAGTCCGAGTGCTATGGGCCGCCCACCTGTCAGGTCTGAGCGCTATTGCTCCATTCACGCTCCCGGCTATACTTTCGTCACTCTGATCTCCTTCGACAGCCTGCGTAATCTGCGGATTCTTCCTCTATGCGCCGCTCCCGACTCTGGCTCTTTCTTCTAGGTCTGCTGCTGCTCTACGGCTGGACGCTCACCGAGCGCACGGCGCTCGCTCTCCACGTCGCCGATGGGCGCTGCTCCGCGGAACTCTACGGCCGCCGCAGCGTCATCGACTGCCCTGGACTGGCAGGCGGAACAGTAGTAGCCTACGTCGCCGCGCGCGAGCCGTCCGGGCTGCTCGACCGGCTCACCCTCCGGCCGCGCTGGACCACCCTGCAACTGAGCGACGGTGAGGGGCAACCCTTGGTCGAGCCTGACCCCCTTCCCGCCCGCTTCGCCGCGCGGGGCGAACTGCGCGGCCCTAACGCGCGCGGCGGCCTGGTTCTGCGCCGGCCGGGGAGTGACGCCGGCTGGGTCTTCGTCGTCGATGCCACAACGCGCCAGGGGGTCTGGTGGACGTGGGCGGGGGAGCCACTCACGCCACTACAGGGCATCCCACTCGACCGGCCGCTGGTCGCGCAGGGGCAGGCGCTCCT
>NZ_JAYRVJ010000394.1:0-2361 GCF_041918635.1 Promineifilum sp. (SeqCode) | reverse complement strand
GCGCTGACGGTGTGGGTGCGCGGGTCGCGCGGGGTGCTGGTCGGCGCGGGCGTCTGCGACGGGCTGGGCGTGGCGCTGGGAGGCAATGTCTCCGACGGCAGCGGCGTCCAGGTGGGCGTGAGGGTGATGGTGGGCGGCAAGAGGGTAGTGGTCGGGATGAAAGCCGCCATCACCGCCGGCCCCCTGTCGCGCAGCGCCAGCCAGGCCGCGCCCAGGCCGAGCGTCACCAGCGCCGCGACGACCCAGAAGAGGAGGTTCGAGCGGCTCTCGCGCACCTCGCTCTCGAAGACGGCCGGCGGTTTGGGGCGCGCCAGCTCTACGGGCGGCTCATCGGGAGCAGTGGGCAACTCATCGGCAACGAGAGGCGGCTCAGCGGGAGCGATGGGAGGCGCGTCCAGGGCTGGCATCTCTGGCGCGGGGCCGGCCGGGGGCGGCCCGACCGGCCGCGGCAGGCCGCACATGATGCACTGGGTGGCTCCCTCGGGGACGATGCTGTCGCAGCGGGCGCAGCGGTAGGCGGCCGGCTCCGCGGTTTCCTGAATGTCTTGCTCGCTCATACTGCCACCCGGCATTATAGCCGGCAGCCGGTGTCCGTCCAACGCAGTCACAGGGCGCTCATAATCACCTGCACACCATATTTCTGATACAATAGAGAGCAACCGACGCACGTGAACGTAGCCTCAATGCGGGCGATTGGAGCCAAACGCCCGGCCGGAAGCGTTCTAGACCTATACCTGAGAAGACGGAAAACATCTTATGGCCGACCTGACAACCACTTACCTGGGCCTGACCCTGAAGTCTCCACTCGTTGTTTCCTCCTGCCCCCTGACCTACGAAACGGATAATCTGCGACGCATGGAGGCGGCGGGCGCGGGCGCCGTCGTCCTCTATTCGCTCTTTGAGGAGCAGATCGAACTGTCTGAAATGGGCTACTCCAGCTACTACGGCCAGCACCGCGAGGAACTGCCAGAGGCTCTGCGTCACATCGCGCAGATGCCGGAGTACAACCAGGGCGCCGGCGGGTATCTGGCCCATCTATACCAGGCCAAGCGCGCCGTCAATATGCCGGTCATTGCCAGCCTGAACGGCTACTACAGCAGCGGGTGGACGCGCTACGCCCGGCTGATCGAGGCGGCCGGGGCCGACGCGCTGGAACTCAACATCTATTACCTGGCGACCAAGCCCCAGATCACCGCAGCCGAGGTCGAGCAGATGTACGTCGACCTGGTGCGCGACGTGCGCCAATCGGTGCGCATCCCGATCGCCATCAAGCTCAACCCGTACTTCAGCGCCATCACCAACGTCTCGCGCCGGCTGGTGGGGGCCGGGGCCAACGGGCTGGTGCTCTTCAACCGCTTCTACCAGCCCGATTTCGACATCGAGAACCGGGCCATCGAGCCGAGCCTCGACCTGAGCACGTCGAGCGAGTTGCGGCTGCGGCTGCGCTGGGTGGCGCTGCTGGCCGGGCAGGTCAAGGCCGACCTGGCCATTACCGGCGGCGTCCATACCGCCGTCGACGTCATTAAGAGCCTGATGGCCGGGGCCAACGTCGCCATGATGGCTTCGGCGCTCATCATCAACGGTATTGACCACCTGGCGACGGTGAGCGGCGACCTCCAGCAGTGGTTGGACAGCCACGCCTATGCGTCGGTTAAGGATATCCAAGGTTGCCTCAGCCACGTACAGATCGGCGACTCAGCCGCCCTGGAACGCGCCAACTATCTGAATGTCCTGCGCACCGCCCGCTCGCAGAAGGATTCCTGAGCAGGGAATACATTATGTCAATATCGCTCCACATCAACGGCCGGGATGAAACAGTTCACGCCCGGCTGACCGACACCCTGCGGGATGCTCTGCGGGCCGCAGGCTACGTCAGCGTCCGTTTTGGTAGCCACTCCGGCGAGACGGGGGCGGCGGCCGTGCTGGTGGATGGTCAGCTTGTCAGCGCCGACACACTGCTGGTGGGTCAGGTCGCCGGCCGGCACGTTGAGACCATCGAGGGCCTGACACCCGGCGTCCGCGAACTGCACCCCATCCAGCAGGCGTTCATCGAGACGGGCGCCATCCAGTCCGGCTACTCCACGCCGGCTATGATGCTGGCCGCCAAGGGGCTGCTGTCCCGTACGCCCGACCCGACCGAGGCGCAGGTGCGCGACGCCCTCTCCGGCGTGTTGTGCCGGGAGACGGGCTACTTCCGGCCGGTGCAGGCCGTGCTGCGCGCCGCCGCTTATCTGCGCGGGGAGGAGCCGCCGCCTCTGCCCCAACCGGAGATCGTCGACGCCAGCTACCTGGTCGGCGGCATCCCGGACGACGGGCGGGAGAGTGACGAGTTGGGCGGGCCAGAACTGAGCGGCGGCGGCG
>NZ_JAYRVJ010000393.1:0-2342 GCF_041918635.1 Promineifilum sp. (SeqCode) | reverse complement strand
GGCAAGTCGAGCAATGACTCCCCCGACCCGGCGCTTATCCTGTCGGTCGAAGGGGAGAACGGCCAGGTGCAGAGCGCGCCGCCCTCGGCCGACATCTACTACCCCGACATCCGCGTGGTGAATCCCAGCGCCGACAATCCCAAGCTGCCCGCGGACGACGGCTACTACGAGATCACCCTGCCGCCCCACTTCCACCGCGACGAGTACCCCTCCTTCAGCTTGCAGTGGATTGACTTCTACCGCTGAGCGCCGTCCGCGCTGTGGGTCGCTATGGATGATGCAGATATACTGTCGTCTATGATCACGAGCCGGGCTAATACTCAGGTCAAGTACATTCGTCGCCTGTTGGCGGAGAAGCGCTTTCGCCACGACGAGCGCGCCTTCGTCGTCGAGGGCACGCGCTGGCTGCGTGAGCTGGCCCTGGCCCAGTTGACGCCGCGCGCCCTCTTCGCCACGCCGGAGTGGGCCGCCAGCGACGAGGGGCAGGGATTGACCGCGGCGCTGGCCGTGGAGCCGGCGCTGGTGGACGAGAAGGTCATGGCTGCCATGAGCGACACGGAGACCGCGCCGGGCGTCCTGGCCGTGCTGGCGATGGAGCCGCGCCCGCTGCCGGCCGCGCCGACGCTGCTGCTCATCCTCGACGCCGTCAGCAACCCCGGCAACCTGGGGACGATCCTGCGCACGGCGGCGGCGGCCGGAGCCGACGGCGTGCTGCTCGCGCCGGGCAGCGTGGACGCCTACAACCCCAAGGTGGTGCGCGGCAGCATGGGGGCCATCCTGCGCCTGCCGGTGTGGCAGGAGAACTGGGAGGTCATCGGCCGGCTGGCGGCGGGACTGGACGTGTGGCTGGCGGCGGCGCGCGACGGCGTGGCCCACACGGCGGTGGACTGGCGGCGGCCGTCGGCCATCCTCATCGGCAGCGAGGCGCAGGGGGCGGGCGCGCAAGGAGAACGGCTGGCGACCGGCCGGGTGACCATCCCCATGCGCGACGAGACGGAGTCCCTCAACGCGGCCATGGCGGCGGGCATCCTGCTCTTCGAGGCGGCGCGGCAGCGAGGAGAAGAAGAGGCTCATGCAAAGAGCGCCAAGAAACCCAAGAACGCCAAGTAATCTCTTCTTTGCGCTCTTTTCTTCCTTAGCGCTCTTTGCGTGATCTCTTCTCTTAGGTTCGGACTTTGAGGCGGGTGCGGCTGTCCTCTACCCGGTAGACAAAGCGCCGCCGGCACTCCGGGCAGGAGCCGTCGAGGTAGTCATACCCCCGATCCAGCCCCACACCGTAGGCGTGGATCAGCAACGGTCGCAGCGCCTCATCCCCTTCCAGCCGCAACCAGCCGTCGCGCGCGTCGAGGGCCGCGGTCTGGATGGCCTCCCGGCCGAACAGCAATTCGAGGTCGGCCAGGAAGTAACCACACCGGCCGCAGGCGGCGTAACGCTGGCGCAACCGATCATAATTCTCGCGTTCGGCGCGGGAGAGGAGGCGAGGTTCGGGCAGCGGGGGTGGCGCGACCGGTTCCGACTCCGACGACGCCTGGTCGGGCGCGACCTCCACCTCGTCGGTCGCCGCGGCGCTCAGCTCTTCATCGGCCTCGGCCGCTGGCTCGGTCGAATCGGGGGCCAGCGCCGGCGCTTCCGGCATGGGCGCGTCGGCCAGCGGGCTATCGCCAACCGGCGGTCCGTCGCCGGCCATGGAGAGGTCGGGGTTGCCTTCCGGCCGGGTGCTCGTCGGGCCAGCGTCGCCCGTCATGGTGTCGTCGTTCACAGGTATCCTTGTAGGTCACGCGGGCAAGGCGGCGTGTCATTAATGCCCTTCAGATGGCGATTCTAACGGCCCGGCGTTGGCTGTCAAATCCGACTCGCGTATCGCCGTCTTGAAGTGGATAAATGGCTACGGATTGGGACGGAAGAAATGGATAATTGGAGAGCACCAATGGAAATTCGCTCTGTCACTCTGTTTTGCGAGTCCGACCGCGCGCCGGCCGACTTCGCGCTGTTCCTGGCGGCGGCGCGGGCGGCCTTCCCCGTGCGCGTCCAGTCTACCCGCTTGGGGGCGACGCCCTTCCCCGACTGGCTGCCGCGCGAACGGGCGGCGGCCGCGGCGGCCGAGTTCGCCGCCGCCTGGCGCGCCGCCGGCGTAGACTACGTCAGCCTCGGCCCGGCCCAGCTGGTGCATGACCCCACCTGGCTGGCGCTCATCCCCGACCTACTGAGCGCCGCCGAGGGCGTCTTCGCCTCGGTGGAGATCGCCGCGACCGACGGCCGGCTCGACGTGGGCCGCTGCTGGGACGCTGCCCGGCTCATCCGCACGGTGAGCACGCTCTACCCCGACGGCTTCGGCAACCTGT
>NZ_JAYRVJ010000392.1:0-5026 GCF_041918635.1 Promineifilum sp. (SeqCode) | reverse complement strand
CCCATCAGTTCTTCATCGACCAACGTGTGGTCGGGGTGGTCGGCCTCGGCCCGCACCAGCGTGTGTGACAGCCGGAACAGGCGGCTCTCGCGCAGGTGGGCGACGGGGACGGAGGCCGGTAAGTGGCGGCGCGCCAGGCGCACGACAAACGGGCTAAAGGACGAGATGAGCACGCGGTCGGCCACGCCGTGGGCGACAATGCGTTGGGCCACGGCCTCGGACAGACCGCCGTCGCTCAGACCCAGCGCCTTCAGTTCGACGTTATAGAGCGTACGCCGGCCCAACAACTCAAAGATGTCGTCCAAGGTGGGGATGGGGTGTTCGCCGTCGATGGTCAGCAGTTGCAGTTCGGCCAGCGTCATATCGGCCACGCGGCCGGCGCCATCGCAGGTGCGATCCACCGTGTCATCGTGCATGATGACCGGCACGCCGTCGGCGCACAGTTGCACGTCGAACTCAATGCCGTCGGCGTTCTGCTCCAGCGCCAGGGCGAACGCGGCCAGCGTGTTTTCTGGCGCATCGGCGCTGGCCCCGCGGTGGCCGATGATGAGCGGTCGGGTCGCGTTGAGCCAAGTCATCATTAATTAACCACGGATTTCCACGGATCAGACGGATAAAAACGGATTGAACAGGGGTTCAATCCGTAGAATCCGTATCATCCGTGAAAATCCGTGGTGCATTTATTAAACAGTATGAACCTTGATGAGGTTGGTCTGGCCGGACTTGCCGAAGGGGACGCCGCCGGTGATGACGACGCGCTGGCCCGGCTCCAGACCGCTATCGCGCACCGCCTGGATCGTTTTGTCCAGCATCGTATCGGTGTCCTGGAAGGCGGGCACGAGCAGCGTGTCCACGCCCCAGACGAGCGCCAGCCGGCGCTGCGTGTGGGCGTCGGGCGAGACGGCCAGCACCGGACTGCGCGGCCGGAAGCGGGCGATCTGCTGCGCCGTCCAGCCGCTCAGGGTGGCGCTGACGATGGCCGCCGCGCCGACCTCTTCGGCGATGCTGCAACTGGCCCCGCTGATGGCCTCGGTCACGCTGCCGATGGCGTGCGGCGTCAGTCGCCGGTCGCGCCACTGGTCATAGGGGAAGGCGTGTTCGGTGATTTCACCGATCTGCTTCATCATCAGCACCGCCTCGACCGGGTACTTGCCCGTGGCCGTCTCGCCGGAGAGCATGACCGCGTCGGTGCCGTCCAGGATGGCGTTGGCGACGTCGCTGGCCTCGGCCCGCGTCGGCCGCGGATGTTCGATCATCGACTGGAGCATCTGCGTGGCGGTGATGACCGGCTTGCCGACCTCGTTGCAGGCGGCGATGATACGCTTCTGGAGCAGGGGCAGCTCCTGGGGCGGCAATTCAATGCCCAGGTCGCCGCGCGCCACCATCATGCCGTCGGCCGCGTCGCGGATAGCGATCAGGTTCTCGATGGCCTCGACCTTCTCGATCTTGGCGATGATGGGGATCTGGCGCGGGCAATCCTCCATCAGCGTCCGCAACTCCTGGATGTCGTAGGCGGTGCGCACAAACGACAGGGCGACATAGTCGAAGTCAAGTTCGGAGATCAGATTGAGATCGACGCGATCTTTATCTGTCATGCAGGAGATGGGCAGGTCGGTTCCGGGGGCATTGACGCCCTTGCGCGACTCTAGCAGGCCGGCGACCGTGACGATGCAGCGCAGGGTGTCGCCGCGCTTCTCGGCCACGGCAAATTCGACTTCGCCGTCGCCGATGACCATGCGGCTGCCCGGCTGGACGGCGGCGATCAGGTCGGGGTGAGGCAAGTGAATCATCGCCGGCTGGCCGGGGTGGGGCGTCAGCACGATCTCGTCGCCCAGCGACAACATCATGCCGCCCGCCTTGACCGTTCCCAGCCGTATCTTGGGGCCTTGCAGGTCGCCCAGGATAGCCAGCGTCTTGTTCTCGCTCTTCGCCACCTCGCGCAGCATGGCGACCGTCTTGGTGTGGGTGGCGTGGTCGCCGTGGGAGAAGTTCACGCGGGCGACGGTCATGCCCGCCGCCAACATGCGGCGGATGGTTTCCGGATGCGCCGAGCCTGGGCCAATGGTTGCAACTATCTTGGTTCGCGCCATAGAACTTACGGCTCGATCAGCCGGCCGCCTCAAGGGTAATGCGAATCTCGTCGTTATCCAGTCGCCGGGCGGTGACCCGGATAGCCTCGCTGTTGGCGAAAGTTTCTTCCAGCCACTCGTGCACCTGCGGCCCCAGCACCAGCCGGGCCTGATCGTCGGGCTGCAAGCGCCAGACGCTGCTGTGCCGATCCTGTCGCCCGCCAAACACGACGGTCACGTCGCGCGTTTCGGCCCGGTTGGTCTTGGCGAAGAAGGGCCAGTGCGCCGGCGTCAGGTTGACGAAGCCGCGACGGATGTGCAGCGGCTTGAGTTCGGCCAGATAGGTGAAGCTGTCGGCCATCGACTTCATGCTGGCGGTGATGGCCGGCTCGCCGGTCGGCGTCTCTTCCGGCGCTTCGGCCGTCCCGCGCGCGATCTTGCTCCGCGATGACTTGGCCGGGCGGGCCTTCTTCGCCTTGCGCCCGCTGAAGAGGCGCAGCACCGGCATGAGGGCCACGACCAGATCGGTGCAGATGTCCACCACGGTCAGGCCCATCGCCGCGGCCCGCTCCGACGGCAGGCGCAGGCTCAGGTAAACCGGCGTCACCCACTTATCCTCTTCCGTCAGATAGGCGGCGCGGCCGAATATCTCGCGCGCCTGCTCTTCGGTGAAGTTGCTGACGCTATCCTTGAACAGATCCAGATGGTGGGCGCGCTCGCCCGACTCCGCGTCAACCTGCATCTGCTGCACCCGCAGCGTCCAGTTGGGGTCAAGTTGGGTCAGGGCGTGATGGGCGGCGACGGGGTCTTTGCTGATGGCGGCCAATCCCTTGGACAGCAGGGCCTGACCGACGACGCCCAGTTGCACCTCCAGGCTCATCGGCCGGGCATTGAAGGCGATAAACGCCTCGCTGTCATAGGCGTCGCCCGTCGCCAGGTAGACGTTCTGATTCTCCTGGCTAAGCCCGTGCGTGGGGAACTCGTCGCGTGCGTCGGCCGGCAGGCGCAGATAGAGCGTTTCGATGAATAGCTGAAGCTGCGCCAGGGCGTACTTCAGCGCGTTCTCTTCTCCGGCCCAGCCGAACGCCGAAAAAACGGGCATGGACAGACCGGTGAAATCTTTAGATGCTTGCATAGGTCACTCAGGTGATTGAACCGCGCACCGAGCCCGTTGACGCTGGGCCTGCGAGGACGACCCGTCGGTGCAATGGTTTGATACTAGCCCAGGTACGGCAATTGTCAAGAAAAGCGGGCTATCATTTGATGCGATACCCGCCCGCTTCATTGTTAAAAATCCAGGCCACGACCGCGCCGATCTCGATGGCCTCCGGCAGATAGGTCTTGATAGTGACTGACGACGTGCCGCGGGTGTGGAGCATGTGCTTGGTGCGCTGCATGCGCTCGAAGCGCTCCTGCCACAGCCGGAAGTTGGCCGGCCGCAGGTCTACCCAGCCCTTGGCCGCCCAGGCGTTCAACTTCAGCCGGTCGACGTCGACCTCGCGGTAGATGCTCTCCGGGATGTTGAGGCGCGGGCCGCGCAGCAGCCGCTCGCCGTCGGGGGCCAGGATGGGCACGCCGATAGAAGTGATGGTCGTGCGCAGGTAGTCCTCGTGCAGAAGGCAGTCGTAGAGCGTCTCGGCGATCTCGCCCGGCGAGGCTGCCAGCACGTTGTCGAGCGTGCCGTAGTTGAGCTTCAGCAGGTGCGCCTCGTAGAGCAGCTTCGATAGCTCCGGCGGGCCGAGCTGGCCCAGGGCGACGCTGTGCGTGCCCGTCTCCTCCTCGATGCGGGCCATCTTGTCCAGCGCCGTCTGGCGCAGCACGCCGGCCCGGTAGCTGGGGTTCAGCAGGCTGCTGTCGATGCCGCCGATTACGTCGTAGCCGGTGTTACTGCCCTTGATCTCCAGCACCGCCTGCGCGGCGATCTCCTCCGGCGTGATGAACTCCATCTGGTCGGTATGGGTGATCGTCTCGAACTCGCCGCGGGCGAAGAAGCCGTTCTCGCCGGTGTCCACGCCGGCCATTTGCAGCTTGTCCAGCCGCTCGTACTGGTTCTCGTCGCCGCGAAGCAGCAGTCGGTCGCCGAGGGGCTGCTCCTGGCTCTGGTAGCGCATCTGGGGCCGGCCGCGCAGCTTGACCGACTTGTAGGCCACGCGCCGGTAGCCGATCATCGCCGCCGGCTTGAGTTCCTTGACCAGCGGCCCATCGGGCGTGCGGGCCATCAGGAACATCAGCCCCGTGTGGGCGAAGGCGACGGCCGTCTTGCTCATCAGCTTGAAGCTGGGCCGATCCTCGCTGTGGGTGTAGGGGATGTTGAGGCCCATGCCGCCCGTGCCCGTCGTGCCGATCTTCAGGTAGAGCCGCGTGCCGCACTCCGACATGGCGCGGTGGATGACCTGCACGTGGCGGATGAGCTGCGGCAGCGATTGGGAGATGAGCAGGGTGCTGACGTTCTGCTCCAGGTCGCGGCCGAGCGCGTCCAGGGCGGCCAAGTCCTGGTGATCGACGATCTGGGCGAGTTGGCCCAGCAGGTCGTGGGTCTGCTTGCTCAGGCTGTCCACGTCCTGATAGCTGATGGCCGTGGCGGTGTTGATGCAATCGACGACGACGTTGGGCCGGTACTGGCGGATGAGTTGGGCCAGGCCGGAGCGGGTGTAGGCCTCATCGAGCGGGCCGAACAGATCCTGGTAGAGGTGGTCGCGCCGGAGTGGACTCTGCGTCAGGCGGCGGCGGCTCTCCAGCATAAACTCATCGCGGACGAAGACGTCGCCCCACGCGCCGACGAACTCCACGTTGCAGAACTCGCGACGCGCGTCGTGGAGGAATTCGCGCACCTCGCCGCGGTAGAGGCTGGCGACGACGATGCGCTCCGGCTCCAACTCGCGGGCGATCTCGCGGACGATCTGCGCGCCGACCAGGCCGGCGCCGCCGAGGACGAGGATGCAGCGGTCGGCGTTCAT
>NZ_JAYRVJ010000391.1:0-1609 GCF_041918635.1 Promineifilum sp. (SeqCode) | reverse complement strand
GCTCATCTGTCCAGAGCGTGTGGACGTAGTAGAGAACGGCCATCTCCTGTTCCTCCAGCAGGAACTCGCCCAGCGGCGTCATGCTGCCGTCCTGCTCAGATCCGCCCTTGACGATGCCGTCGAGAATCTGGGCGTCGGTCAATAAGTAGCTGTCGCCAGCGGCGTTGAGCGCCGGCGCCTCTAGCTGATTGATGTGCCCCTCCCCTTCCGCGCCATGGCAAGGGGCGCACCACTGAACGAATGTGCGCTGGCCGAGCGAGGCCGGGTCGCCCAGGTCGACCGGCTCGCTCTGACCCCCGCCGCAGGCGGCCAGCAGGAAGGCCACCACGGCTACGCACCACCGACGATCGAGGAAGCGCGTCATAAGTCGGCCGGGATGGGCAGCTGCCCCGCCGCGTCTCGCCGATAGGCCAGCCGCATCCCGATCATGATCAGGGTGATCAGCGTGAAGGCGGTGAAGGCCATCAGGGCGATGGTGATGAAGCCCAGGTAATTGACGTAGCTGATGTTGCAGGGCACGTCAATGGCGCAGCTCGTCGAGGGGGGGAATACGCCCTTTTCCAGCAGATAGTGATAGCCGGATACCAACATACCGATGATGGAGAGGGGCAGGACATAGCTGGGCAGAAAGTCATCGCGCTTCAACGCGCCGACGAACGTAACGACCACCAGCGGGTACATCAGAATGCGCTGGTACCAGCACAGGCGACAGGGGATAAAGCCGGCCACCTCGCTATAGTACAGGCTGCCTGCCGTCGCCACCAGGGCGATGATGAAAGCCAGCCAGCCGCCGTAGTCTTCCAGAAATTCCGATAATCTCATCTTCGTTTCTCTCCGCGTTAGCATCTCCAGAGTCCGGTATTGTATCAGCCCCGTTCACTGTAACAAACAGCCAGTGAAAAGGCCCCAATCAGCGCAAAAAATCCGGCGTTCACCGGCGTCCTACTTCTCACACTGGGACTATCTGCCGATTGCGCAAATCCGCGCCATCCATTATCATGACAAGTGGAGGTGAGCCCGTGAAACCCAAAGAGGTAGTCCGTCTGTATTTGGAGCGTCACAACGCGCACGATGTTGAGGGTGTGCTCGACCTGTTCGCCAATGACGCGCACTATGAGGTGGTTGGCCGTTTCGTGCGCTGCGGCAAACCGGAGATCAGGCTGACTGAGGAGTGGGAGGCGGCCGTCCACGACCATCTCCGCGCCGGCGACCTGGTCGAGGCCGACGGCGAGGTGACTTTCCGCGCCTTCGAGACCAACGACTGGTTGAGCGCCAGCGGCGCATCGGAATTGCGCTACACCTCGATGACGCTGTCGGTCAAGGACGACCATATCACCCACGTGATGGCCGTGCTGCCGCCGGAAGCGTTCGCGGTGATGCAACGCGCGGCCTAGGCGCGCCATCTGTTCTGTAGCGCCAACCCACGGCACCCACGGCCCGGGTTGGCGCATGGCAAAACGCAGTCGCCTCTCGCGGCGAGCCTGCCTTTGTCGCCCATTGGCGGCGCTTGCTCAGCGCCGCCCTCCCTTCGCCTGGCCGGCCCAGGCCGGTCCCCCTTGACCTGAAGCCGCCGCTGACGTAACGTTGAAAATGGCGTATCATTCCGGCT
>NZ_JAYRVJ010000390.1:0-2354 GCF_041918635.1 Promineifilum sp. (SeqCode) | reverse complement strand
CTCAAGTTTCTCGATGACATCTGGCAACCAGATGAGGGCATAGATGTTCACTTCAACCTGCCGATGAGACTATAGTGGACAGTCAGTCACTAGACAAGAGGTCTTTGTATGGTGCGATAAGTTAGTCAATTACCAACGGCATCACCTCAAACCGCCTAACATCCACAATCCCCCTATCCGATATCCGCAACTCCGGGATAACCACCAGCGCTAGCAGGCTCAGCTGCATGTAGGCGTTGTGCAGCGTGCAGCCACACTCGACCAGCGCCGCGCCCATCCGCTCTGCCTTGGCGGCGACCACCTCGGCCCGCTCGTTACTCATCAGCCCGGCGATGGGCAGCTCCACCAACGCGATCTCGCGCCCCTCCTTGAAGACCACCACCCCGCCGCCCACCTCGCCCAGCCGGTTGGCGGCGCGGGCCATGTCGCCCTTGTCCGTGCCGACGACGATCATGTGGTGGCTGTCGTGGGCCACGGTACTGGCGACGGCGCAGGGCACGTTGAAGCCGAAGCCGCCGACAAAGCCGTTGGTCACCGCGCCCGTCGCCCGGTGGCGCTCCACCAGGGCGATGTGGCACACGTCTTGCGCCTCGTCGGGCTGGATCAGCCCATCCACCACCGGCAGCGTCGCTTCTAGCGCTTTCGTCGGCGCTTGATTCTCCACCACACCGATCACGCGGACGCGACAGCCCTCTCCCCCAGGGAGAGGGAGTCCGATCCCCCGCCCTGTGGGAGGGGTTAGGGGAGGGTCTGCCAGCGCGGGAACGTCAAAGTCCGCCGCTGCCAACCGCTTACCCAGCCTGACCGTGCCGACGGCGAAATCGGGGTAGCTATACGGCGGGATGTCGATCAGGATGTGGCCGTTCTCGGCCAATACCTCGCCGTGGGCGATAACGAGTTCGATGGGCAGCGCCGACAGGTCGCTCGTCAACACGATGTCGGCGTAGCGGCCGGGGGTGATGCTGCCGATGTCCTTCTCCACGCCAAAGTGGAGCGCCGTGTTGAGCGTCGCCATCTGGATGGCCGTGACGGGCCGCAAACCCTGGGCAATGGCGTGGCGTACGACGCGATCCATATGCCCCTCGCCGACCAGCGTGCCGGAGTGGGAGTCGTCGGTGCAGAGAATGAAGTTGCGGCTGTCGAGGCCCAGTTCGGTGATGGCCCGCACCTGCGACGCCACGTCGTACCAGGCCGAGCCGAGGCGCAACATGGCCTTCATGCCCTGCCGGACGCGGGCGATGGCGTCCTCCAGGCGTGTGCCCTCGTGGTCGTCGGCCGGGCCGCCAGCCACGTAACCGTGGAAGGCGCGGCCCAGGTCGGGCGAGGCGTAGTGGCCGCCGACGACGCGACCGGCGCGCAGCGTCGCCGCCATCTCGGCGTGCATCCTGTCGTCGCCCAGGTAGACGCCGGGGAAGTTCATCATCTCGCCCAGCCCGATGATGCCGGGCCAGGTCATGGCCTCGGCCACCTCGGCCGGGCCGATGGACGCGCCGGGCGTCTCCAGTCCCGGCGCGCTGGGCACGCAACTGGGCATCTGGACGTAGACGTTGATGGGCAGCGTGGCCGCCTCGTCGTGCATCAGGCGCACGCCGGGCAGGCCGAGCACGTTGGCGATCTCGTGCGGGTCGATGAACATGCTCGTCGTGCCGTGGGGGATGACGGCGCGGGCGAACTCAGTCACGGTGACCATACCGCTCTCGACGTGCATGTGGGCGTCGCACAGGCCGGGGACGAGGTAGCGCCCGCCGGCCTCGATGACCCGCGTGCCCTCGCCGATGGTGTGGCTGGCGTCTTCGCCGACGTAGGCGATGCGACCGCGCGTCACGGCTACGTCGGTGTGGGGGATGATCTCGCCGCTGTGGACGTTGACCCAGCGGCCGTCGCAGATGACCAGGTCGGCCGGCTGGCGGCCCATCGCCACGGCGACCAGGGTTTGGGTGAGTTGGCTCCAGGTAGTGGGGGTGGTCATGGTGGAAATTTAGCGCAAAGACGCTAAGACGCAAGATAGGGACTAGGGGTTAGGGACTAGGGAAGAGCGTTCTTCCCCTAGCCCCTAACCCCTAGTCCCTAGCCCCTAGCCTAAGCCCGCTTCGCGGGCGCGCAGAGCGGCTTGCGTGCGGTCGGTCACTTGCAGCTTGTTGAAGATGTTGGAGGCGTGGTTGCGGACGGTCTTGAGGCTGATGACCAGCTCCTCGGCGATCGCGGCGTTCGACCGGCCGCGGGCGATGAGTGTCAGGATTTCGCGCTCGCGCTCGGTCAGGTCGGGGAATATATCGGCGTGGGGCGAGGCTTGCGCGGCGGTAAAGTAATCCATCAGGCGGGCGGCGATGGTGGGGCTAAAGATGGCCTCCCCG
>NZ_JAYRVJ010000389.1:0-4911 GCF_041918635.1 Promineifilum sp. (SeqCode) | reverse complement strand
GATCCGCCGCGGCAGGGGGTCTACGTCACCAACGACCGGCGCGACCCGTGGGAAGGCAGCGTGCGCTGGTCGCTGGAAACGCTGGACGGTACGGCGCTGGCCGCCGGTGAGGAGGCGGTGCGGGCCGCGCCGCTGGCGACGACGGCGATCAAGACGTTCGATCTGGCCGGGCACGTCACGGACGACAACCGGCGCGACCTCGTCTTCATCGCCGAACTGTGGCAGGGAGCGCAGCGAGTGGCCTGGCAGACGGCTTACTTCGCGCCCACGAAACACCTGTCGCTGGTCGATCCCCGGGTGGCGGTAGCCTGTCGCCCCAACGGAGAGCGGCTCCAGGTCGAGTTGCGCGGGCGGTCGCTGGCGCGGCTGGTGGAGCTCTCGCTCGACGGCGCGGACGTGATCTTCAGCGACAACTACTTCGATCTGCCCGCCGGCCGGCCGGTTACCGTGACCTGTCCGCTGCCGGCGGGATGGGATGAATCGCGGGCCGCGACGGCCCTGCAGATCCGCACAGTTTATGACTCGTTTCAGTATCGCTGAGGCGAATCAGGACGAGACGGGAAGCACACTGGATAATCCAGGTTTCACGACGATGCGGACTATTCGAGTCTATGACTGTGAAATCGATGTCCGTTACAGCTCATAAAGGGAGCCTGTCATGACTAGCATTCAATCTCTTATTGCCCAAATGACCCTGGAAGAAAAAGCGGCGTTGTGCACCGGAGCCAGCGCGTGGACGACCACACCGGTGGAGCGGCTCGACGTGCCGGAACTGTTCGTGTCGGATGGCCCGCACGGCCTGCGCCGTGTGCCCGAAGTTCATTCAATGTCCAACAAGAGCCTGCCGGCGACCTGTTTCCCCACTGCTTCCGCTTTGGCCGCCAGTTGGGACGTGGATCTGCTCTATGAGATGGGGCAGGCGCTGGCTGAGGAGGCAATTGCGCTGGGCGTCGATGTCATCCTCGGCCCCGGCGCCAACATGAAGCGCTCGCCGCTGTGTGGCCGTAACTTCGAGTACTTCTCCGAAGACCCCTATCTGGCGGGCGCGATGGCGGTCGGACTGATCGAGGGGATTCAGAGCCAGGGCGTGGGTACGTCGCTCAAGCACTTCGCCGCCAACAACCAGGAGTATGAGCGCTGCTCGATCAACGCCGAGGTGGATGAGCGCGCTCTGCGCGAGATCTACCTGCCGGCGTTTGAGATGGCCGTGACCAAGGCCAAGCCCTGGACGGTCATGTGCTCCTACAACAAGGTCAATGGAACCTACGCCTCCGAGAACCGCCGGCTGCTGACCGACATCCTCAAGAAGGAATGGGGTTTCGAAGGGTTTGTCGTATCGGACTGGGGAGCGGTACACAATCGGGTGGCCGGCTTGCAAGCCGGACTAGACCTGGAAATGCCCGGCCCCAAGCAAGCGCGCGTCAACGCCGTCATTGAAGCGGTGCGCAACGGCGACCTGGACGAAGCGGTGGTGGACGAAGCCGTCCGTCGCATTTTGACCATCGTCTGCCGCGCGGCGCAGACGCCCAAGGGCAAGGCGTTTGACGTGGCGGCCCACCACGCCTTGGCCCGCAAGATCGCGGCCGAGTCCATGGTTCTGCTGAAGAACAACGGGTTGCTGCCTTTGCAGGCTCCACAGCACATCGCGGTCGTCGGCCGGGCGGCGCGGGAAGCGCATTTCCAGGGCGGCGGCAGCTCGCACATCAACCCCACCCAGGTGGACGTGCCCTTTAACGAGCTGCAGAAGCTGGCCGGCAACGCGGAGATCAGCTTTGCCGAGGGCTACCCCAGGGATGACAGCCGGGATCAGGCGTTGATCGACGAGGCCGTGACCATTGCCCTGGCGGCCGACGTTGCCCTGCTCTATATCGCCCTGCCGACGTTCAAGGAGTCGGAGGGGTACGATCGGCCAGACCTGGACTTGACCGCGCAACAGGTCGCGCTCATTCAGGCGGTGACGGCCGTCCAGCCTAACACCGTCGTCATTCTCAACAACGGCGCGCCGGTGGTCATGGGAGAGTGGCTGGACGGCGCGGCGGCCGTGCTGGAGGCGTGGATGATGGGGCAGGCGGGCGGCGGGGCCATCGCCGACGTGTTGTTCGGCCGCGTCAACCCGTCCGGCAAGCTGGCCGAGACGTATCCGCTGCGCCTGATGGACACGCCGGCCTATCTCAACTTCCCCGGCGAGAACGGCGTCGTGCGCTACGGCGAGGGGCTGTATATCGGCTATCGTTACTATGACACCCGGCAAGTGCCAGTGCTGTTCCCCTTCGGCTACGGGTTGAGCTACACCAGCTTCGCCTACGGCAACATGCGGGTGTCGGCCGACAGCTTCCGGGACGTGGATGGCCTCACGGTGTCGGTGGACGTGACCAACACCGGGCCGGTGGCCGGCCAGGAGATCGTGCAGGTATACGTGCGCGATCGGGAGTCGCGGTTGGCGCGGCCGTACAAGGAACTGAAGGGCTTTGCCAAGGTATCGCTCCAGCCGGGGGAGACCAAGACCGTCTCCGTCAGCCTCGATTCGCGCGCCTTTGCCTACTACGATCCGGCGTACCCGCAGTGGATTACCGAGGACGGGCAGTTTGACATCCTCGTCGGCGCTTCTTCAGCCGATATCCGCTGCTGCGCCACGGTGACGCTGCAATCCACGCTGCAACTGCCGAGCACGCTGCATGACGAGTCAACAATTCGCGCCTGGCTCAACGATCCGGCAGGCAAGCCGATCCTGGAGCCGATCTTCAACGAATTGATGAAGAAGGGCGGCCTCTTCAGCAGCGACGACTCGGACGACAATTCGATGGATATGGACCTGGTGGGCTTCCTGCTGGATTTGCCTTTGCGCAACTTCTTCCACTTCCAGGAAGGTTCGCTGACACAGCCGCCGGATGACATCACCAATATGTTGTTGGAGCAGGTGCATGGGGCTAGATAAGTAGGCCGGACGCGGTCCGCGAGGACAAAAGAAAAATCCCCTCGTCCGAGGGGATTTCTTTTTGAGCAGCGGGGGCGCGATTCGACCCCGCGACCTCCGGGTTATCGGTGAGAATGCTGCCCCCGCGCTATTTCACCAATAAGGTTCGGATGATTGGCCTTCCCTGACAATGGTAGACACCAATGGACATTCAAACATTGCGCCAATGGATCGCCCAGCGAGATACGTATAGCTTTTTGGAAACGGTCGATGTGCAGAGCGGGAGCCGCACTGTGCTCCAGAAGTTTGATCACGTCATCGAAGCGCCCAACTGGACACGAGATGGGCAGTTTCTGGTTTATAACAGCCGGGGGCGTATCTATACGTTTTCGCTGGTCAGTGGAGCGATTCGTGAAGTGGATAGTGGCTTCGCCATTGACTGCAACAACGATCACGTCCTTTCGCCGGATAGCAGCCAGGTCGCCGTCAGCCATTTTACATACAAGGATGCCACCTCACGCATATACCTGCTGCCCCTGGCCGGCGGGCAACCGCAGCTTGTGACCGAGAAAGGGCCGAGTTATCTACACGGCTGGTCGCCGGACGGCCTGCGCCTGGCCTACTGCGCCGAGCGCGACGGACAGTATGACATATACACCATTTCGGTTCAGGGAGGGCAGGAGACCCGGCTGACCAATTCACCCGGCCTGGATGATGGCCCGGAGTATTCACCCGATGGCCGGCACATCTGGTTCAACTCCACCCGCACAGGTCTGATGCAGGTGTGGCGCATGGAAACAGACGGCTCCCACCCAACCCATATGGTTCGGGAGGAGGCCAACTGCTGGTTCCCACACGTCTCTCCGGATGGCACGCAGGTGGTATACATCGCCTATGCTAAAGGGGATGTGGCGCCAGGCGACCACCCGGCCAATAAGAACGTTGAAATTCGCCTGATCCCGGCGGCCGGCGGGCCTTCACGAACAGTCGTAAAGCTGTTCGGCGGGCAGGGGACGATGAATGTCAACTCCTGGTCGCCGGACAGCCGGACGCTCGCCTTTGTATCCTATCACCTTAAAGCCTGAAAGCCGGAGCTGCGGAAAAGCGCTGTTCAGAATCAGGAAGCGAGGAACAAGATGGTTAAGCAAGTTAAGGTTGCTGTCGTTGGCTGCGGCATGATCAGCGACGCCTACCTCTCCACGATGAAGGAGAAGTTCAAGATCCTGGATGTGGTAGCTTGCTGTGATCGGAATCCGGAAAAAGCGCAACAGGCCGCGCGGAAATATGGGGCCGAGGCGCTGACGATGGAAGAAATCCTGGCGCATGAATCCATCGAGCTTGTGGTCAACCTGACGACCCCCACGGCGCATTACCCGGTGATCAAACGATTGCTTGAAGGCAACAAGCACGTCTATACCGAAAAGGTGCTGACGGTCGAGCTGGAAGACGCAGCCGAGCTGTTGAAGATTGCCGATCAAAACGGGCTATATTTAGGGGCGGCGCCGGATACCTTTTTAGGATCGGCCATCCAGACCGCCCGCTATGTGGTGGACAGCGGTATGCTGGGTGAAATTACTTCCTGTTACGGCGCGCTCAGCCGGGATGGTTCTATTTTCGGCAGCCCGACCTCTTTCACTGTCAAACCGGGCGGAGGGATAGGATTTGATGTGGGGATTTACTACATAACCGCTTTGCTCAGTATGTTAGGCCCGGTTCGGGAAGTCACCGGCGTGGTGCAGACCCGTAATCCGCAGCGGCAGGTGCATACCCTTGAGAATTTCGGTGAAACCTTCCAGATAGAATGTGAGAATATCATGGCTGGCACACTGGTGTTTGAGCGTGGAACCGTGGGCACGCTGCTATTTGATTCCAATTCGGTCTTTATTATCCCGGAAAAGCCCAGCCTGGTACTGTTCGGTACGCTGGGGGTGATGTATATGGCCGATCCAAATCAGTTCGGTGGCGAGGTCAAGGTCATCCTCAAAGGCAACAACGAG
>NZ_JAYRVJ010000388.1:0-3571 GCF_041918635.1 Promineifilum sp. (SeqCode) | reverse complement strand
GTCACCAACCACTTCCTCATTCCCGGCCGCGGCCAATACCTGGTGATGGAATTCATCGACGGTCAGGACTTGCAGCAGAAGTTGGAGGAGCGCGGCCGGCTGACCGAAGCCGAGGTCATCCCCATCGTCCAGCAGATCGCCAACGCCCTGGCCTACCTCCACGGCCGGCCGGAGCCGATCATTCATCGCGACATCAAGCCGGCCAACATCAAGATCACCTCGGAGAACCGGGCGGTGCTGGTCGATTTCGGCATCGCCAAGCACTACAGCGCCACGGGCAAGACGACGCGCGGCGCGCAGGCGGTCACGCCCGGTTTCTCGCCGCCGGAGCAGTACGGCCTGGGGGCGACAGACGCCCGCTCCGACATTTACGCCACCGGGGCCACGCTCTATGCCCTGCTGACCGGCCAGACGCCCACGGAAAGCGTCAGCCGCCTGACCGGGGCGACGCTGCCTTATCCAACCGACGTCTCGCCGCCGGTGACCAAGGCCATCTTGCGGGCAATGGCGCTGGAGCCGGGTGCGCGCTATCAGGCGGCCGGCCAATTGGGCGTGGCGCTGACGGCCCCGGTGGAGGAGGCGCAGCCTAACAGGCTGCGTTACGTCCTTGTCGCGCTACTGGTGCTGGCGCTGGTGGTCGGCGGCTTCTTTGCCGCCCGCGCCATTTTGGGCGGGGACAACGAGCCGCTTAGCACGCCCGTTTCCGAGACGGCTTCAGGCGAGAACAACGGCGCGGGCGAGCCGACGGATGAACCGGAACCGCAGCCGGTCGTCAATCCCGATGACGCGGCCGCAACGCTCGCGCCGACCATCGCGGCGGCCGTGCAGGAAGTGCCCCCCACGAAAGAGGCGACGCCGGAGCCGCAACCCACCACCGCGCCGGCCGACACACCTGTGCCCACCGATACGCCCGCGCCGACCGCCCCGCCACTGCCGGTACTCGTCGAGGAGTCTATCGGCGCTTCCTTTGGCGGGCAGGCCATCTCCGTCTACAAGTTGGGGCAGGGGCCGGTCGTCGTCACCCTGGTCGGCGGCATCCACGCCGGCTTCGCGCCGGCCGGCGTGACCGTGGTCGAACAGGCGTTGGCCCACTTCCAGGCGCACCCCGAGGAGATACCGGCCAACGTGGCGTTGCACTTCATCCTCAGCGCCAACCCTGATAGCGACCTCGCGCCCGGCGCGCTGGCCGGCCGGATCAACGGCAACGGGGTGGACATCAACCGCAACTTCGGCTGCGACTGGAGCTCCCGTGCCACGTGGCGCAACCAGTCGGTCAACCCCGGCGCGGCGGCGTTCTCCGAACCGGAGTCGCAAGCCCTGCGCGACTACTTCCTGAACGTCCGGCCGGCGGTGGTTATCTTCTACGACGCGCGGGCAACGCAGGGGTGGGTGGCGCCGGGCGAGTGCAGCGACAGTTTCGGAGGGACGCCCCCCTTGGCGACCGCTTACGCCAATGCCAGCGGTTTCAACTATGAGGTGACCGACCCCATTAACGGCGACGCGAGCAACTGGCTGGTGGAGCAGGACATACCGGCGTTCTTCATCCTGTTGCAGGAGTACGAAGGGCTGAGCGCGACGGCCTGGACGGCCCAACTGAACGGTATTCGCGCCACCCTGGTCGAGGTGAGCCGGTGAGGCATTGACCCTGTGAAACGCAACGAGACCCCTCGCCTCTTCTGGTGGCTCAGCGGCGCACTGCTGGCCGTCAGCCTGTTCGCCGCCGCCGGCATCATCTGGCTGCGCGCCCAACCGGGGAACGCCGCCGGGACGGCGGCTCTTGATGGCCCCACAGCAACACCGACCGCGATGCCGCCTGAGGTTGCGCAGGCCGATGCGACCGTCCCCGCCGGAACGGCGGCGCTCCTCATCGATGCGAGCGCAACTCCCGCGCCAAGCGTCACGGCGACGGCCATCCCCTCACCCACACCCACGCTCGTCATCACCGAATACATTATTCAACCGAACGACACGCTGGTAGCCATCGCCGCCGAGTTCGGCATCTCTGTAGAGGCTATTGTGGCCCTCAACGGCCTGGAGGACGCCGACCAGATAGACGCCGGCGCGACGCTGCGGCTGCCCCCGCCGGGGGCGACCATCATAGCGCCGTCGCCGACGCCCACGCATACGCCCTTGCCCCCAGAAGAGGCGGAGCCGACTCCCCTCCCCACGGGAGGGGCAGGGGGAGGGGCTGACACGCCGTCACCCCTCGCGCCCGGCGCGCGGACGCTCGGCCTCTCGGCCGGTGGGCGGCCCATTGAGCATTACGTCTTCGGCGACGGGCCGGCCGACGTGGTCTTCGTCGGAGCCCTCCACGGCGGCTACGAGTGGAACACGGCCAACCTGGCCTATGAGATGATCGATTACTTCGACCGCAACCCCGGCGACGTGCCCGAGGCGGTGACGCTGCACATCATCCCTGTCGCCAACCCCGACGGCCTGAGCCGCGTCAGTCCCGGCTGGACGACCGGCCCTATCCCGCCGCCGACCGGCGTCCTCAGTGACACCGTACCGGGGCGCTTCAACGAGCGCGACGTCGACCTGAACCGCAACTTCGACTGCGACTGGGCCGCGACGGGCACGTGGCGCAACCAGGAGGTCAGTGGCGGGACGGCTCCGTTCTCAGAGAGCGAGACGGCCGCCCTGCGCGACTTCTTCTTGAGCGAGGCCGTTCGGGCGGTGGTCTTTTGGCACAGCGCCGCGGGGGTCGTGCTGGCCGGCTGGTGTTCGCCCGCGACGGTTCACGAGCCGTCGGTGGCTCTGGCCGAAGTCTATGCCGCCGCGTCGGGCTATTCGATGCGGCCGTCACTGGTTTACGAGATCACCGGCGACGCGAGCGACTGGCTGACGACGGAGGGTATCCCGTCGTTCGCCGTCGAATTGACCAACCATACGGCAATGGAGTGGGATCGCAATCTGGCCGGCACGCTGGCCATACTCGACCACTACGCCGCCCTCTGCGCCGGCGACGCATGCCAGCCGCCAAGCGATCGGTGAGTTACCTGACCGGTAGTGAAAACCTGTCAGGTCTGAGCATTTTGATCTACAATAGGCAATAGACACAACTGATGGGTTTTTGGATTACCTATCGAGCCTAGGGAAAGCCGGGCGAGGTGTTGGAGCGATGGCGATAAACGAGAGCAGCACTATCCTCTGTTCGGTCTGTGGGGCGACGGTGCGGGCCAACGCGCGCTTCTGCACCAACTGTGGCAACCGGTTGGTCGGCGGCCATCCGCCGGCGCAACTGCCCTCGCCGCCGTCCGCGCCCCAACTGCCCGCCAGCGAACAGCCGACTCTTCGCCACCTCCGACCGCCGGATGCGCCCCCAGACCCCGCGCCGGATGCGCCGACGGTTCCTGCCTCCCCGCCGGGGCCGGTGTCCCAGACCCCGCCGCCCAACGACCCGCCGACGCTGACCGGCATCCAGGCCGCGCAGAGCCGGGTGCTGCGCCAGACCTCCGGCACGGCGACACACGTTGGGCGCGTGCGCGACCACAACGAGGACTACGTCGCCAAGCTGGATTACAGCCTGGACCAGAGCGGCGAGATGGAGCCGATCGGCCTTTACATCGTG
>NZ_JAYRVJ010000387.1:0-2448 GCF_041918635.1 Promineifilum sp. (SeqCode) | reverse complement strand
TGCACCTGGAGCACCATGCGCGCCCGGTAGCGCCGCGTCAGTTCGTCATGCAGCCGGATCATGGCGACCTTGATGATGTCAGCCGCCGTGGACTGGATGGGGTGGTTGATCGCCTCGCGCTCCGCCCGCTGGACGAGCTGGCGGTTGGCGTTGGACATGGGCGACTTGAAGATGGGGAAGTAGCGGCGGCGGCCGAAGAGGCTCTCGACGTAGCCGTCGGTACGCGCCTTGCGCTTCGTCTCGTCCAGGTAGCGCTCGATGCCGGGGAATTGGGCGAAGTAGCGCTTGACGTACTGCTCCGCCTCGCCCAGCGTCAGTTCCGTCTCGCGGCTCAGCCGGAAGGCGCCCATGCCGTAGATGAGGCCGAAGTTGATCGTCTTCGCCAGCCGTCGCTGGACGGACGTGACCGATTCGACGGGGATGTTGTAGATGGCCGCGGCGGTGGCCCGGTGGATGTCCAGTCCCTTCTCGAAGGCATCCAGCAGGTAGGGGTCGCGGCTGATGTGGGCCATGATGCGCAACTCGACCTGGGAATAGTCGGCCGACAGGAAGAACCAGCCAGGCTCGGTGACGAAGCCGCGCCGGATCTGCTGGCCCACCTCGCTGCGGATGGGGATGTTCTGCAAATTGGGGTTGCTGCTGGCCAGCCGGCCGCTGATGGCCCCGATCTGGCTGAAGCTGGTGTGGATGCGCCCGGTGGTCGGGTTGATCAGGCCGGGCAGCGCGTCCACGTAGGTTCCCTTCAGCTTGCCGAGTTCGCGGTACTCGATGATGGCGGCGATGATGCCCGTCTTGTCGTCTCGTTTCAGCGCCTCCAGCACGTCGGCGGCGGTGGAGTAGTGGCCGCTGCTGATCTTCTTCAGTCCCGCGCGCGGCAGTTGCAGCTTCTGAAAAAGAATGTCACTCAGTTGTTGGGTGGAGTTGATGTTGAACGGCTCGCCAGCGATCTCGTGGATCGTCCCCTCCAGCTTGAGCATGCTGGCTTGCAGGTCTTGCGACATGTGGCGGAAGAAGTCCACGTCGATGCGCACACCGACGCGCTCCATGTCGGCCAGCACCGGCATGAGCTGCATCTCCAGATCGAGCAGGCGGGTCAATCCCTTCTCGTCCAGTTCGCGCTGCAAGAGAGGTAGCAGGCGTAGCGTCATGTCGGCGTCGGCCGCGCCGTAGGGAGCGGCCAGGTCGATGGGCACTTCGGCGAAGGTTACTTGCGTCTTGCCCCGGCCGATAAGTTCTTCGATCTCGTGCATCTCCGCGCCCAGCCGGTGGCGGGCCAGGTCTTTCAACCCCTTGTGCTTCGTCGCCGGGTCGGTCAACCACTCGGCGATCATCGTGTCGAATCCAACCGGGGTGATGGGCAGGTCGAAGCGCGAGAGGATCATGCAGTCGAACTTGGCATTGTGGGCCACCTTGGGGATGGCCGGGTTGGTCAACGCCGGGCGCAGCGCCTCGACCACACGGCGCAGCGGCAACTGGTTCGGCTCCAGTTGCGGCGCGCCGGCGAACAAGTTCATCTGGCCGGACTCGACCTGGGCCGCGCCGGAGAGGTGGCCGACGGGGATGTAGTAAGCCGCCGGTGGCTCGACGGCCAGGCAGATGCCAACGATGCCGGCCGTCAGGCGATCCAGGCTGTTCGTCTCCACGTCGAAGCTGATCCACGACGCCGTTTCCAGCGCGCCGACCAGTTCGGCCAACTCGGCTTCGGTGCGCACAACCACAACCTCGGTCGGCCGCCACTCGCTTTGGTCGGTGGCGACCGGCGGCACCTCGGCCGGCTCCACCCCGGCCAACAGAATGTTGCTCAGCGAGCGGAACTCCAAGTCGCGGAAGATGGCGAGGACGGTGGCGACGTCAAAGTCGCGGGCCACGCAATCGGCCAGCTCGACACTGATGGGGGCGTCGGTGACGATGCGGGCCAACTGGTAGCTAAGTTCGGACGAGGCGCGGCCGTCGGCCAGCTTCTGGCGCAGCGCGCCCTTGATGTCGTCGAGGTGGGCATACAGGTTCTCCAGTGTGCCGTATTCGGCCAGTAGTTTGACGGCCGTCTTGTCGCCGATGCCCTTCACGCCGGGGATGTTGTCGCTGACGTCGCCGACCAGGGCCTTGTAGTCCACCACCTGATCGGGACGAACGCCAAGGTAAGCCATCACGCCGGCCGCGTCGTAGGTCTCGCCAGCTTGGCCCTGCTTGCGGGCGGGCAGTTCGACGCGGGTGTTGTCGTCCACCAGTTGCAGCAGGTCGCGGTCGCCGGTAATGATGTGCACCGGAACCTGGCCGCCCATCTGCCGGGCGATGGTTCCCAGCACGTCGTCGGCCTCGAACCCTTCCAGTTCCAGAATGGGAATATTGAGGGCGCGGACGACCTGCTTGATGCGGTTGATCTGCACGTCCAGTTCGTCGGGCATCTTCTCGCGCGTGCCCTTGTAGGCGTCGAACAGGTCATCGCGG
>NZ_JAYRVJ010000386.1:0-2996 GCF_041918635.1 Promineifilum sp. (SeqCode) | reverse complement strand
GGCCCGGCGCGGATCGTCTCGATCTCGGCCGACGCGGAACGGCGCAACGTGACCATCGGCCAGGAGGAAGACGCGCTCATCATCCGCCTGCGCACGCCGGCCGGCGGCGAGAACGGCCAGAAGCCCGAACTGCTGGTTCCCGGCGTGTTCAGTAACAGACGGCCGCGCGATATTTCAGTCAGGTACCGCGCTCCCATGCTGACGGTATCGGTTGACGGCCTTGAGAGCTCCGGCCTCTCGCTCGCCCCGGGCGCGGCCTTCTTCGCCGGGTTTGTGCGTGAGAATCGCTGGCCCATCGTCCTGGGCGGCGATCCGCACCGCTATGACTGGGCGTACTGGGGTCTCATCGTCGGCCTGGGGGCGCTGCTCTTCGGCGGTCTGGCTGTGGCACGGCGGCTGGCCGATTGAAGGGAAGGAATATTCTTTGCGTTCTTAGCGCTCTTGGCGTGAGCCTCTTCTAAATCTGCGAACCTGCGGATTAATTCAGTTTTCCCGCCGCGGCCTGGTCGAGGAACCAGACGACCTCCCCCTCTTCGGGTTCGATGCGCTGAGCGGGGTAGCGGTCGGGGTCGCGCTGCGGGCCGAGGGCGGCGGCGACGGCCTCGGCCTTGTTCTCCCCGCTCACGAGAAAGAAGACATGCCGGGCGTGGTTGAAGACGCAAGGGGTCAGCGTAACGCGCTCGGCCGGGCGGCCCTCATAGTCGGCCGTCACCGGCAGCACCGGCACGATGGACTCGGCCGGCGAGCCGGGGAACAGCGAAGCGGTGTGGCCGTCCTCGCCTAACCCTAGCAACACCACGTCGAAGCGCGGCCAGGGCGACGGGCAGTCAACCTCGGACTGCTGGGCATAGACGCGCAGTTGCTCGGCGTAGTCGGCCACGGCCGAAGCCGGCGGCAATTCGGTCTTCACGCGGTGAACGTGGGCCTCGGGGATGGGGGCATGGCTCAGCAACGCCTCGTGGGCGGCGCGGTAGTTAGAGCCGGGATCGTCCGGCGGAACCAGCCGTTCATCCCCCCAGAAGACGTGGACGTGCTCCCAGGGCACGCCCGCCTCCGGTTCGGCCAGTTGCCGGTAGAGCGCCAGCGGCGTGCCGCCTCCGGCCAGGGCCAGGCTGGCGCCGCCGCGCGCCTCGACGGCCTCGCGCAGGGCGGCGGCGACGGCCGGCGCAGCCTCAGCGGCTACGTCGTCGGCAACGCGCACTTCGGGCTTACTCATTGGGCCAACTCGCCGGGCGAGAGCGCCAGCGCGTCGTAAGCCGTGCCGTAGAGCGCCGCCTTAGGGGTCACGATGACGTGCACCGGGATGCGGCCCATCATGTCGCTGAAGCGCCCCTTGTCGCGAAAGAACTCCATGAACGGCCCCTGCTGCAACTGGGGCAGGATGCGCGGCGGGATGCCGCCGCCCAGGTAGATGCCGCCCGTCGCCAGCACCGTCAGCGCCAGGTTGCCCGCCTGGTCGCCCAGAATCTCCATGAACAATTGCAGGGTCGCCATGCAGATGTCGGCCTCGCTGGCGACGGCCGCCTTGACGATGACCGGCGTCTGGTCGCTCACTTCGGCCAGCGCGTCGTGCAACCAGGGCGGCTCCGGGTAATGGCCCGTCTCGCGCAGGAAGGTGTAGATGTTGGGAATGCCGATGCCGGAGCAGACGCGCTCATAGCTGACGTGGCCCATGCGCGGCAGCCAGTAGTTGAGCATCTCCAGTTGCAGCGGCGTGGTCGGCCCAAAGGCGCAATGGCCGCCCTCGGAAGGGTGCGCCTCATAGCGCCCCGTCGTTTGCCAGACCAGGAAGCCCTCGCCCAAGCCCGTGCCGGGGGCGATGACGCCGATGGCCCCGCGCTCCACCGGCTGGCCCTCGTTCAGCGTCAGCAAGTCCGTGCGCTCCAGGTGGGGCACAGCCGTCCCCACCGCCTCCAGGTCGTTGAGCAGGTGGACGCCGAAGCCGAAGCGCTCGGCCAGGGCCTCCGACTCGATGACCCAGGGCAGGTTCGTCACCTCAGCCCGCCCGCCGACCACTGGCCCGGCCACGCCGAAGCTGGCGGCCGAGATGGGGTAGTCGCAATCCTGCAGAAACTCCTCGATGATCAACTCCAGCGATTGGTACTGCTGGCTGGGAAAGGTGCGCTCCTGGACAGGGTGGCGGGTGATGGTGGTCGCCCCGCGCTCGACCTCGAAGATCGCCATGACAGTCTTGGTGCCGCCGATATCGCCTGCGAGTAACATGGTCTTATCTCTCGATTGGAATTTTGCTATGTCCGACCTTTTTCATTCTAGATCCGCGCCGGCGCGCCTGAGCGCCTGCACCAGCGCGTCGTATTCGTTGCGGCAATCGGGGCAGAGGGTGAGGTGATGTTCGACCAATGGCGTCGGGCCGGCAAACTGCTGATGGCTCAGCAGACAATCGACGTATTCGTCGAGCCGGCCAAACACCTCATCACAAGTTAACTCGTCGTCGCGAGTATCGCAGAGCAGACAGAGTAGCCGGTCAATGGATGCTTCATCGAGGGGCACGACAACCTCGTCCAATGGCCGGGCCGGCCGCTCCAGCAGCTTGTGTATTTTGTCGATCACACTTGTCATTCGCTCCCTCTGACGAAGCTACTTACGCCTTTCTTACGCCGCGCCGGTCACGTGGTCACACGCCGGTAAAGGTGGCGATCACGTCCTCCGGCGTCAGACCATCCTCGGCCATCCGGCGGCGCAAGCGCTGGCGCGCGTCGAACAGCAGCTTATAGATGGCGTTCTGGTTGGAGTCCATCAGGAAGGCGACCTCGCTGAGCGGCTTGCCCTGGACGACAGCCGCCGTCAGCGCCGTCCGCTGCTTCTCGGTCAGCTCCTCGGCGATCAGCCGGTTTACGTAGGCCATCAACTCGCGCCGCTCGGTCAGTTCCTCCGGCCGCGGCCCCGGATCGGCCACGAACGAGGGGGTGAAGTCGCCGTCGTCCGTCTGGGTCAGGTGGTCGAGCGACGTGTCGCGCCAGCGCTTGCGGCGCAGT
>NZ_JAYRVJ010000385.1:0-3171 GCF_041918635.1 Promineifilum sp. (SeqCode) | reverse complement strand
TTGTAGCGCGCCTCGACGTTGCCCCCCTGAGCGTAGGCCACACGCAGGTAGTGGCCGACGTACTCCATCGCCAGCAGGGCCACAGCGTCGGCGAAGGGCTGGGCGTAGGCACAGGTGTAGCACTCGATGGCGTGGGCCAGCGCGTCCATGCCTGTCGCCGCCGTCACGGGCGCGGGCAGGCCGACGGTCAGCAGCGGGTCGATCAGCGCCACCCACGCGCCGATCTCGGCCGCGCCGCCGACGTTGAACTTGATTTGCCGCGCCGGGTCGGTGATGACCGACCACAGGGTGACCTCGCTGCCCGTGCCGGCCGTGGTGGGCACGCAGATGGTGGGGGGGATGCGCCGCTGGATGGGCTGCGGGTCGGCCCACTCGTAGTCGAGGATGGAGCCGCCGTTGGTCGCCACGACGCCGATGGCCTTGGCCGTGTCCATGGCGCTGCCGCCGCCCAGGCCGACCAGCCCGTCGCACCCCTCGCCGGCGTAGACCGCCGCACCGTCGTCTACCAGGGCGATGCCCGGGTTGGGCGCGACACGGTCGAAGACGACGTAGTCCACGTGGGCCGCCTTCAGCGGGGCGGCGGCCTGTTCCAGCAGCCCGGCGCGGACGCAGCCGGGGTCGGTGACGAGCAGCGGGCGCTTAATCCCCAGCGATTTGACTTCGTCGGCCAGGGTGTTGATGGCCCCCAGGCCATGCTTCATGACGGTCGGAACTTCGAAGGTGCGCACTTGGGTCATGGGTGGAGTCCTTTGAACGTGAAAGGTTGGTTTGCGGGGGATTGTAGCAGAAATGGGACGCTGATGAACGCGGATGGAAGACGCTGATTGACGCTGATTAAGAATTCCCGTTCTTATCCGCGATAATCAGTGCCATCTGCGTCATCAGCGTGCTATTCTTAGAGGCTGGGTTTCTATGAAGACGTTTGAGCGCGACGATTTGCTCTTCTTTCGGTTTGAGGCGCTGCCGGATAACGGCGGGGTCGGCCACGCGGTCTTCTCGCGGCGGGGCGGGGTCAGCCGCGCGCCGTTCGACTCGCTCAACATGAGCCTGTCCGTGCCCGACGAGCGCGACCGGGTGTATGCCAACCGGCGGCGGGTCTACGGCCTCTACGGCCGCGACACCAACAGCGTCGTCCACGCCCACCTGGTGCACGGCGCGGACGTGGCCCGCGTGACACAGGCCGACAACGGCGCGTGGGTGGAGCACGTGGACGGCCTCATCACCGACCAGCCCGGCTGCGTCCTGAGCATGAACTTCGCCGACTGCGCGCCCATCTTCCTCTACGACCCCGTCCGCCACGCCATCGGCCTGGGCCATGCCGGCTGGAAAGGGACGGTGGTCGACCTGCCCGGGGCGATGGTGCGGGCCATGGCCGCGCAGTTCGGCAGCCGCCCGGCCGACCTGGTGGCCGCCATCGGGCCGTGCATCGGCCCGTGCTGCTACGAGGTGGGCGAGGCGGTCATTGACGGCGTTCGCGCCGCCTTCGCCGCGCCGGACGAACTGTTGCGCCAGAACGGCAGGCCGCGGCCCCACTTCGACCTGCCGGAGGCCAACCGCCGCAACCTGTACAACGCCGGCGTTGTGCACATTGAACACTCGGAGTTTTGCACCGCCTGCCGCACCGACCTGTTCTTCTCCCACCGCGCGGAGAAGGGGCGGACGGGGCGGTTTGGGACGGTGTTTGCGCTACTGTAACGCGGGATGATATCCCGCCTCTGCGAGGCCCAAGAGGCGGGTTGCCAACCCGCGTTACAACGAAGAAAGATATGACCGAACAACCGACACGCCAACCCCGCATCCTGGCTATTGACGACAATACCTACCACCTGCGCCTGGTGGAGTTCGCCCTGCGCGAGGCCGGCTTTCGTGTGACGACGGCCATCACCGGCGAGGAGGCGATGGCCCACATCGAGTCGGCCGGCCTGCCCGACCTGGCCATCGTTGACCTGCACATGCCCGGCATCAGCGGCTTCGAGTTTGCCCGCACCGTCCACCAGTACAGCGACTTGCCGCTCATCATGCTGACGGCCGTCAACCAGGAGGCGACCGTCGTCGAGGGGCTGGAGGAGCATGCCGAGGATTACATCGTCAAGCCGTTCAGCGCCGGCGAGCTGGTGGCCCGCACGCGGCGCGTCCTGCGCCGCATCGGCGAGTTCGCCTATGACCTGGAGCCGCAGACGCGCGTCGATGACCGGCTGGTGATTGACTTCCCCAACCGGCTCGCCATTGTGGATGGCAAGGAGGAGGCGCTGACGCCGACGGAGACGAAGCTGCTCTACATCCTCATGCGCAGGGCGGGCCGCACCGTGCCGACCGACTACATCCTGCGCCGTCTGTGGCCGATGGAGCCGGTGTTCGAGGATCGGCTGCACGTCCATCTGCACCGGCTGCGGCGCAAGATCGAGGATACGAAGGACAAGAGCCGGCCGCGCTACATCGTCTCCGAGCGCGGCGCGGGCTACAGCTTCCGTGACTTGAAGAATTCAACACGGATGGAGACGGATAAGACGGATTTAACGGATTGAAACAGGGTTCAATCCGTTAAATCCGTCCCATCCGTGTTTAATCGCCTGCACAATGTCTACCCCCTGCACGCTGGATGACGTTCGCGCGGCGCTGGCGCTGCCGGACTTCGACGGGTTTGCCGCGCAACGGCGCATGGCCCCCTCGGCCCGGCCCATCGCCCGGCCCGGCGACCGGCCGGAGGGGCCGCGGCTGGGCGGCGTGCTCATCCTGCTCTACTGCGCCGACGACCGGCCGACGCTGGTGCTGACCGCCCGGCCCGATTACGGTGGTGTCCACGCCGGCCAGGTGTCCTGCCCTGGCGGCCGGCACGAGCCGCCGGAGACGCTGCGCGACACCGCCCTGCGCGAGACCTATGAGGAGATCGGCGTCCGCCCGGAGGACGTGGAGATCCTGGGCGAATTGACCCCACTCTACATCCTGCCCTCCGACTTCGAGGTGCACCCGTTCGTCGGCCACTACCGGGGCGGCCGGCCAGCGTTCGTGCCCGACGCGCGCGAGGTGGCGGCCATCGTCGAGGTTCCACTCGACCTGCTGCTCGACCCGGCCACGCGGGTGGAAGAGGAATGGGAGCTGCACGGCCTGCGAATGCGCGTGCCCTTCTTCCTCGTCGGCGGCCACCAGGTGTGGGGGGCGACGGCGATGATG
>NZ_JAYRVJ010000384.1:0-4124 GCF_041918635.1 Promineifilum sp. (SeqCode) | reverse complement strand
TAATACATCATACATCCCAAGTTTTTCGATCCCTGGACGAGGGCAACCGACTAGATGGACACACAAAACAAGTGCTACTACTGCGGTGGAGAAGAGTTTGTTGAGCGGCGCATTGAGTATATCTATAGCCGTGGAAAGAAGAGCCTCCTGGTGCCCGATATGCCGGTGGACGTTTGCCTCAGTTGCGGCATGGTCTTCTATCACGGCGACGCGCTACTGAGAGTGGAGGAGCGCTTCAAGGGCATCTACGAACATGATGAAGCGCCTGACCGGTACGCCACGCTTCCGGTCATGGACTATGCTTAACGAAGAATCCACAGATTACGCAGAGTTTAAGAAGCTCACGCAAAGGGCGCAAAGAAGAAAGGTTCTTCGCTTTGCGTCCTTTGATTGCCTGGCGTTCTTTGCGTGAGCTTCTTAAGACCTGCGAAGTCTGCGGATTCTTGCCTCTTAGATCAGCACCGACATGAGTTCGTCGGCGCTAACGTTGACGAAGTAGTCGGCGATGTCGAAGCCGGCCAGCCGGCCGCGCAACGCCGCTTCCTGGTGCGCCGCGCCGACGAGGGCGGCCTCGATGTCGGCCGGGTCGAGCCGGTTGAAGTAGTCGCCGAAGATGCGCGCTCCGGCGATTGTCCCGTTGACCACGTCGAGGGCCACCTCGATCTGGCCGCCGGCCGTGCGCGTGGCCTTGCGGTAGTTGTAGCGCGGCGAGTGGCCGAAGTTCCATTCCCAGGTGGCGTACTTCTCGTCGCGCAGCCGCTCGATGGCCCGCACGTCGGCCGGGGTGAAGGTGTAAGGCTCCGCGCCGGGGGTGGCCTCCATGACGTGCGCCATGACCCGGTCGCGGAATTCCAGCACGGTCATCGGCTGCGGCAGGTGCTCGCTGATGTTGGTCACGCGGCTGCGGACGGATTTGACGGCCTTGTCGGCGAACTTGCTGGGGTCAACGCGCAGCGCGGCGCTGAGGTCGGACATGCGGCCGGAGAAGAGCAGCGTGCCGTGGTGGAGGACGCGCTCGCCGCGCACGTACTGGGCGTTGCCGGAGAACTTGCGGCCGTCGATGGTCAGGTCGTTGCGCCCTTCGAAGCGGGCGTCCACGCCCAGCGCTTGCAGCACGTCCAGGATGGGCTGGGTAAAGCGCCGGAAGTCCAGCCGGCTAGGGGAGCCGTCGCCGTTCGCGCCGCTCGTGCCATTGGCGCCGTGGGCACTGCCGTAGGCGCTGCTGTGGGCGCTGCCGCCGGCGATGAAGGTGAAGTTGAGATTGCCCAGGTCGTGGAAGACCGCGCCGCCGCCGGACAGCCGGCGGACGACCTTGATGCCGTTCTCGCGCACGTAGTCGGCGTTGATCTCGGCCAGGGTGTTCTGGTGGCGGCCGACGATGATGGCCGGGGCGTTGCGCCACAACATGAAGCAGTCGCGGTCGAACTGCTCCATGACGTACTCCTCGGCGGCCAGGTTGAAGTAGGGATCGGTTTCGTGTCGGGTGATGCAAAGCATAATGTTCTCAATCGTGATGAATTTCACAAGCGCTGAAGTATAGCAGCTAACGGCCGATTCGTCAGACCCGTGGAGTCCTCATCCAGAGCAATCGCCTGGTCGGCCGCCGCGGGTTGAAACGCCGCGGCTGATAGGCCAACGGGTTTCAACCGGTGGCGCTCTGTGGGGATAAGCGTGTTGCGGTCATATCTCCCTTTATGCTACAGTATCGGCGCTGTGACCAGAGAAGGAGCGGTTTCGTTACCAACAATCCTGCCCGTCATCGCGGAGCAATAGCCCGCTCTCATCCATTGAGGGGTAGCGGGAATTGCGGATACAATAGTCCTATCACACCCACAACAACCCGGAGGTTGCCATGCTCGTTCGTGAACTGATGACCCGCCAGCCCGTGACCGTCGCGTCCGATGCGTCGGTGCCCGACGCCCTGCGCCTGATGCGCGAGAAGCAGGTGCGCCGTCTGCCCGTGCTCGACCGGCACGGCGCGCTCGTCGGCATCGTCTCCGACAAAGACCTGCTCCTCGCTTCCCCTTCGCCGGCCACGTCGCTGGCCGTCTGGGAGATCACCGAGCTGCTGAGCAAGCTCAAGGTGGAGAAGGTGATGACCCGCCGCGTGATCACGGTGCACGAGGAGACGCCGCTGGAAGAGGCGGCGCGCATCATGGCCGACAACAAGATCGGCGGCCTGCCGGTCATGCGCGACGATAAACTGGTCGGCATCATCACCGAGACGGACTTGTTCAAGAGCCTGCTGACGCTGCTGGGCGGCCGGCGGCCGGGCATCCGCGTGACGGTCTCGCTGCCCACGGCCAAGGGCACGCTGGCCAAGATCACCAACGCCATCTTCAACGCCGGCGGCGACATCTGGGGCCTGGGGCTGGGCGAGGTGCAGGGGCCGAATGGCGACCAGTGGGAGTTGATGTTCAAGGTGCAGGACGTGCCCAAGGATAAGCTGGTGGAGGCGCTGCGGCCGGTGGTGAATGAGATTCTGGACGTGCGCGAGATTGCGTAAGAGGAAAGAATCCGCAGATTACGCAGATCTGGCAGATTTGGGAGCGGTTGTTGGTGGTTGGTTGCTATTGACCAGCAACCAACCACCAACAACTAATCACGAAACGACATGACAACGATTCAACAGGATGATCGGCCGGCGGACGAGTGGCCGAAGGGGATAGGCGCGCCGGCCCAGCGCACGCTGGCCGCGGCCGGCTACCACCGGCTGGAGCAGTTGGATGGGGTCAGCGCGAAGGCGCTGCTGAAGCTGCACGGCATGGGGCCGAAGGCGATCCGCGTGCTGCGCGAGGCGCTGGCGGCGCGGGGGTTGGCCTTTGCCGACTAGACCTGACAGGTTGGCGGACAGGCGTCGGGCGCTGCCGGAGGCGGCGGCCATCTCGCTCCTGGTGCTCGGCCTGTTCTATTACTGGTTTGGCGTGGCCGACCGCTACGTCATCTTTCTCTATGGGCACGTGGCCGAAGGGTTGCCGCCGGCCGAGCCGTTCGCGGGCCACACGGCCAGCCGCTACTGGATGGCCGGGCTGGTGGCGGCGGGGCTGGTGCTGTTGCTCTACGCCGCCGCGAACTGGCTGCTGGGGCTGCTGGCGGCGCGACGCGCATCTGAGGATGCGCACTCTGTAGGGGCGATGCGGCGGGCGGCGTACGCGCCGGCGGAGTGGCGGCGGGTGTGGCTGCTGTGCGCCGTGGCGCTGGGGGTCGGCATCCCGGCCATCACGCTGACAGTCAACGCGCCCACGCTGCCGCCCATGCTGGCCGCGGCCTGCACGGTCGCGACGCTGGCCGGGCTGGCGGTGGCGCTGCTGCCGGGGCGCTGGGCGGCCGAGCGGCCGGGCGATCTGCTGTGGCTGGCGGCTGAGGGCGTGGGGCTGATGCCGGCTCTGTTGCTGTTGCGGACGGTGGAGTTGCCGGGGCAGGGGCTGTCGGTCAGCCCCACGACGGTGTGGCTGGTCGCCCTGGGCGGGCTGGCGGCCGGGGCGGTGTGGCTGCTGGGGGTGGGCGCGCTGCGCCGCCGGCGGGGGCGGGCGTCGCCGGGGGCGCTGGCGCTGTTCCTGGCCGGCGTGGGGCTGAGCTATCTGCTGGGGCCGCTGGCCCACTACCTGCTGGGCACGCCGCCCGGCTACCGGTACATCACCACGGCGGGCAACTTCTTCGCGGCCAATCCGGCGGTGCAGCTGGCGGCGCTGGCGGTGGCGGCGGGGCTGGCGGTTGTGGCGCGGGATGGTATCCCGCGTTGGCCGGGGCGAAGAGGCGGGATACTATCCCGCGCTACAACGACAGGAGTAAGGGATGAGCACGGAAGGGATTTTCAACTACGTGAAGGTGAATGACCGGCTGAGCACGGCCGGCCAGCCGACCGAGGAGCAGTTGCGCGACCTGGCCGCGGACGGGTTCACGGCCATCATCAACCTGGTTCCGGTGAACCCGCCCTATACACCGGCCGATGAGGCCGGGCTGGCGCGGGAGCTGGGTATGGCCTATCACTACATCCCGGTGGACTGGAACAACCCCACCGACGAGGACTTCGCCGCCTTCGAACGGGCCATGGCGGCGGCGGCCGGCGACAAGACGCTCATCCACTGCGCCGCCAACTTTCGGGTGACGGCGTTCTATGCGCT
>NZ_JAYRVJ010000383.1:0-2933 GCF_041918635.1 Promineifilum sp. (SeqCode) | reverse complement strand
CTGGTGGTGCTAACCGTGGGCGCGTCTTCCTGGAGCCGGTAAATCTCGGCCAGGTATTCGCGCATGGCGGCGCTGGGTTCCATGGAGGGAGAGGAAGAAGAATCCACAGATTTCACAGATTACGCAGATTCCTAGAAGAGGCTCACGCAAAGAGCGCTAAGTTCGCTAAGAACGCAAAGAAGAACTTTCTTTTGGCGTTCTTGGCGTCCTTGGCGATCTTTGCGTGAGCTGCTTACTTCAATTGACTGATAGTCTCCTCGATCAGATTCACCAGGTCGGCCAGCATGGGCCGGTCGAAGCGGAACTCGGCCCCGGCGGCCTGGAACAGCTCAGGCAGCGAGCGCGTGCCGCCCAGCCGCAGCGCCGCCCGATACGTCGCCACGGCCGCCTGCTGATCACGCCGGGCGTTGCGCCCGACTTGCAGCGCGCCGACCTGGGCCATGCCGTACTCGACGTAGTAGAACGGAGCCTGGAAGATGTGGAGCTTGCGGTGCCAGCCGCTCATGCGCTCCGCCTCGAAGCCCGTCCAGTCCACGCCGCGCATGAAACGGCCCCAGAGAGCGTCCCACGTCTCATCACAGGCCGCCGGGTCCAGCGCCGCGTCGGGATGAGTGTATACCCAGTGCTGGAAGGCGTCAACGACGGCCATATAGGGCAGGAAAATCAGGATGGAGTCGAGATGCTGGATGCGCGCCCGCGCCGCCTCGGCCGGCGTGTAAAAGCCGCCGTTGTCCTTCGTCAGATAGGGGGCGGCGAGCAATTCCATGCCCATCGACGCCACCTCGCAGAACTCCATCGGCACGTCCATCTGCCAGATAGTGGGCAAGGCGAACGTCTCGAAAGCGTGGAAGGCGTGGCCCGCCTCGTGGAGCATCGTCTGCACGTCGTCGTGGGTTCCCGCGCCGTTCATAAAGATGAAGGGCCGCCCGCGCCAGGGCAGGTTGCTGCAATAGCCGCCCAGCGCCTTGCCCGCCCGCGTGTCCAGATCGAGCAGGTTCTCCTCGGCCATGACGGCCAGCTGCCGCGCCAGGCCGGGATCGACCCGCTCGAAGATGTTCAGGCTGCCCTGGATGAGTTCGTCCTGCGCGTGGTAGGGCTTCAACGGCGGCTGCGGGCTGGTATCGACGGCCAGGTCCCACGGGCGCAACTGGTTCAGTCCCAGCCCCTTGCGCCGCCGTTCATAGGCGCGGGCCGCGGCGGGCACGACCTCGGCCTCGATGGCGTCGTGGAAGCGCAGGCAGTCGTCGGGGGTGTAGTCAAAGCGGTTGTAAGCGCGAAAAGTGTAGTCGCGGAAGTCGGGCAGGCCGGCGTTGGCCGCGACCTGTTGGCGCAGGCCCAGCATCTTCTGGTAGATGGCGTTCAACTCGCCGCGTTGGCTCGCCCAGAGGGCCATCATGGTTCGCCAGACGCGCTCGCGCACGCCCCGGTCGCGCTCGATGAGCAGCGCGTCAAGCTGGCTGAGGTTCTTCTCCTCACCGTCCCACGCCGCCTTCAGGCCGCCGGTCACTTTGTCGTACTCGTTGCCCAGCTTAGCCAGTTCGGTCAACAGCGGGACGTTGGCCTCGCGGAACAGGTCGGCCTGGTTGCGCATGCGGCGCAGCGGCACGCGCATCTCGTCGCCCAGACCATCGGTCGGTTGGGCCAGCAGGCGCTCCTTGAGGGCCTGGTCGGCGCGGCGGAAGTCGGGTTCCAGGTTCTCCACGAAGTTGAGGAAGGCCTGCTCTCGCGCGGGGTCGGCCGTGTCGAGCGTGGCCTCGATGTAAGCCAGCGCGCCCGTCTCTTCGACCAGCCGGTTCAAGTCCGACCACTCGCGCAGCCAGCCGGCCAGGTCGCCGTCGAGCGGCGCGCTGACCAGCCGGTCATAGCGCTCCTGGAACGTTTCCCACTTCGTGGTGTCGATGGGGAAGGGGAGATTGGGAATAGGGGAAAGGGACATGATGTGGTACTCCGATTCGCTGGACTAGACCTGACAGGTGTCGGCGCTGGCCGGCAACGCCGACACCTGTCAGGTCTTGCTAAACCGTGGCGATTCTACCAAAAAAGAAAGCTCTTGCGACTGCAAGAGCTTGATGGGAAGTTTTGGAGGCGACGACCGGATTCGAACCGGTGATGGAGGTTTTGCAGACCTCTGCCTTACCACTTGGCTACGTCGCCATAGCAAGACGGCAGGCCCTGCGGCCTGCCGTTTCATTCAGAGCGGGCGACGGGATTCGAACCCGTGGCCTTCTCCTTGGCAAGGAGACGTTCTACCACTGAACCACGCCCGCAAATCTCGACTTGCTCTAACCAAAACCGATGCCAGGACCCAGACTCGAACTGGGGACACCTTCATTTTCAGTGAAGTGCTCTACCAACTGAGCTATCCCGGCGAGTGGGATGTACCTGTATTGTTAATGGTACTTGGATTCTATCGGAATGGGCGCGGGCTGTCAAGTGACGCTTAGAAAGCGTCTTAGAAACCGGGTTTCTGCCAGAAACTCGGTTTCTAACGCGCCAATTGACAATCACGCCCTCGGCCGGGACAATCAGCGGTGGGAGTGGTTGTGTCCCGGTGGGCGCTGCGGTCTTCAAAACCGTTGGCCGGTCGCGCACAGCGAGCGGCGGTGGGTTCGACTCCCATCCACTCCCGCCAGTCGCCTGGGGGGTTATCATGGCGGACAGGGCGCTACAAATCGTTGAACAGCGGCAGATGGAGTTCTATGGGGACACGGTGATCGCCGTCGCCGTGCGCGAAGGCGGTGTGAGCAGCGGGTCTACGTGCCGCTCAAGCCTATTTGTGACATGACGGGGGTCGAGTGGTCAGCGCAGTTTAGGCGAATCAGGCGTGATCCGGTGCTCTCTCGTCATGCTCAAGGTATTGCCATTACGACAATACCTTCCGGCGACCGGCGGACGGCGGCCGGCAAGAGATGGTCGCCCTACCGCTGGACTAT
>NZ_JAYRVJ010000382.1:0-4814 GCF_041918635.1 Promineifilum sp. (SeqCode) | reverse complement strand
CTTTTCCTGCAAGCGGCCAACGGGCTGGTGGTAATGCGCGATCTGGGCGGCTGGCCGGGCGTGCTGGGCGAGAGCCATCTGGCCGCCGCGGCCGACCTGCTCGACGACCCCGTGCCCTTGCTGGCAACGCTCGACGAACTGCCCATCACGCTGCTCCACGGCGCACCCCACGTCGACCACTGGCGGCTGACGATCTTCGGCGAGCAATACCTGATCGATTGGAGCGGCGCGCAACTGGGGCCAAGCGTGCTCGATCTGGTGGCCTTCCTGGAACGCTACCCGCTGCTCATCGACCACCAGCCGGCGGCCAACGGCGAGGGAGAGCGCGAGCCGCGGCTGCGACTGCGCGAGCTGTCGCCGCTGGCCGAGGAGACGATGATCGACACGTACCTGCTGACGCTGGCGGCCGAGTTGGGCCAGCGCGTCTCGGCCCGCGCCTTTCGGGAAGCCATTCCCGCCGCCCACTGCCTGCACGTGCTGACGACCTGGTTCCCGTTCTTCGCCGCGTGGTCGGCCGACATGCCGGGTAAGTATGCCTGGCAGAAGGTCAATCGGTTGAGCGAGGCCGAGTTGGCCCGCTACGACGAGGGGCCGGTCGCCGGCATGCGCCCCTACATGGCTACTATCTTTGACCGTTTTTTGCGCGCTTATCGCAGCCTGTAGGAGCCAGGGAAGAGCGCTCTTCCCTAGTCCCTAGCCCCTGCAACCTGGCCTCTAACAACTACCGGTCACTTCTCACGTATAGACGGTAATATGGAAACACTGGGCCAAGATTTGGCGTTGGTTGTCGTGGTGATCGCCTTTCTGTTAGGCATCATTGGGACTTTTATGCCGGTTGTACCGGGGACGCTGCTGGTGTGGGCCGGCGTTGTGTTCTACGCCTGGCCCGTGGACGGTTTCGAGACGTTTTCGCCCTGGGTGTTCGCGCTGATCACGCTCATCGGCCTCGTCGCGGGCACGGCCGACCTGTGGCTACCGCTGCTGGGGGCGAAGACGGGCGGCGCGAACTGGAAGGCGCTGGCCGCCGGGGTGCTCGGCGGGCTATTGGGGACGTTTGTGATTCCATTACCCATATTCGGCACCATTGTCGGTTACGGCGCGGGTATCCTCCTGGCCGAGTACCTGCGGCTGCGCGAGTGGCGGCCGGCGCTACGAGCGACCCTCGGCGGCGTCGTAGGCTGGGGCCTCAGCGCCGCCGTCGAACTGGTCGGCGCGGTGATTATGATCCTGCTTTTCGCAACGCAGGTGTAGGTGGAAAATCGTTGACTATAGAAGAATTTGTGCGGAATTTTGGTCTGACCCTGCTGGCCGTGATGGGCGTGGCGGGTGTGCTGGCGCTGCTGCTGCTGGCGATTATCATCGTTCAGGTGCGGCGCATCCATGTGCCGGAAGGGGCGGGCTTTGCCGAGACGCTGCTCTACACCCCCTTTCTCGTCGTCCTCTTTCTCGACGTGCTCGATCTGGCCCTCGACTTCCTCTCCGCGCCCATCGCCTGGATCGTCCTCGATCGGCTAGGGCTAAAGGGCCTGCGCGGCGTAGCAACAGTGGAGTCCTTTGTTCCCTTCACGCAGGTCATTCCGTTGATGTCATTGTCCTGGATCGGCGTGAGGTTGTTCGGGAAAGAACGGTTTCTGGAGTAAGCGTTAAGACCTGACAGGTGGCCGCGTTGCGGCAACGCCGCCACCTGTCAGGTCTAGTTGAGCGGCAGCGCCAGACCGAACGTGCTGCCTACCCCTACCTCGCTTTCACACCACACGCGCCCGCTGTGGTGCTCAGCAATCGACTTGACGATAGCCAGCCCCAGGCCGGAGCCGCGCGCCCGCTCGGCCATCGTCTGTTGGCCGCGATAGAACTTCTCAAAGAGGCGCTCCTGCTCAGCCGGCGGGATGCCGGGACCGCGGTCGCGCACGCTGATCAGCAGTTCCCCTTCCCGCCGCTCGGCCCGCAACGTCACCAGCCCGCTGCCCGGCGCGTACTTAAGCGCGTTGGTGACCAGGTTCGTGACCGCCCGGCGCAAGAGTACCGGGTCGGCCATGACCGGCGGCAACTCGTGCGGCGCTTCCACGACCAACTGCGCGCCGGCCAGACGCGCCGGCGACGCATACTCCAGCGCCACCTCGCGCAGCAACTCATCAACCGGAACTCGGTCGAATTGGAGGTTCATCCCCGCCTCAACGCGGGCCATCTCCAACAGATCGTTGACCAGCAGTGTCATACGATCGATGCCGCCGCGAATACGCTCGGCGTACTCCCGCTCCGGCGTCGCCTCGGCGCTCTCCAACAGCAGGTCGGCGTAGTTGCCCATGTAGGTGAGCGGGCTGAGCAGGTCATGGGAGACACCCGACAGGAACTCCGATTTCAGCCGGTCGACCGCCTTAAAGTCGGTCACGTCCTGTAAGACGGCCACCCGGCCCATCGGCTGCCCGCCGCGCCCCTGCACCGTAGCGATGCTGGCCTGGAACGTCCGGCCGCCGGCCTCCACCTCCAACGCGCTATCCGGCTCGCGCGCCTCCGGGCGAGCCGCCATACTCAGGCGCTCCGCCAGCTTCGCCCCGCCGGCCAGGCCGCCGAACACGTCGCCCACCGGCCGGCCGGCCACCGCCCCGGCATTCAAGCCGAAGGCCGCCTCCAGCGCCGGGTTGATGAGCAACACCCGATCCGTCTGGTCAGTGACGACAACCGCCTGCATGGTGCTGGACAGCACGGCGGCCAGCCGTCGCCGGCCCCCCTCGGCCGCAGCGAACAGGTAGGCGTTCTGCACCAGGACGGCCGCCTGCCCGCCCAGCGTCCGCAGCAGGCCGCGCTCGTCGTTATTGAAATAATGGGGCTGGCGATAGCCGATATAGAGCGCGCCCTGAAATTCGCCGGCCAGGCGCAACGGCAAGGCGAAGAGCGCGGCCACCGGCGCGTCGAGGCCCAGGTTGGCCCGAATTTCGGCCGGCGAGCCGAGCGCCAGTTCCTCCACCGCGCTCACGTGCCGGACAACGGCCTGATCGAGCGCGGCCATGCTCTCCGCCGCCGGCCCCTCGGCAAAGATGAGCGGCGCGGACGAGTTGGGGTTGCGCACCACGGCCCGCGCCCCGGCCGCGCCCGTGCCGCGCAGCACGCCTTGCAACACGGCCGACATGCCCTCACCGATGTGGACGGTCGCCGCCACGTCGTTGCTGACGCTCAACAACAGCGACAGCTCGTCGAGCCGCTGGCGCAGGGAGCGCTGCATCTGGGAGAAGGCCAGCCCCAACTGTCCGATCTCGTCTTCCCGCTGCGGACGCACCGGCCGCTCCAGCCCCCCGCCGCCGGCAATGGCCCGGGACGCCTGGCCCATCTCGGCGATGGGGCGGCTGATGGCCCGGCCCAGCCCGGCCACGTAGGCGAAGAACAGGCCGCTGACCACCAACAACAGGAGCGCCAACGGCCCTATGACGCTGAGGGCCTGGCGCAGGGCGACGGCCGTTGGCACGGCGGCCACAACCGTCCAGCCGTTTTCCGGAACGAGCGTGTAGTAAACGAGTTGGCGCGCGCCGGTGTCGGGGTCGAGCATCTGGTAGACGCGCCGCTGTCCTGGGCCGCTCAGGCCGATGGCCGTCTGGTCGGCGCGCGGCGCGATCCACTCGCCGGCCGGCGCGCCGCCGGTGTGCAACACGACGCGCGACTGCTCATCCACCACCAGCCCTTGCCCCGCCCGGCCAGGCAGCGGCAGGCTGCCGATGGCGTCGGCCAGCGCCGCTGGCGCGATGTGGCCCAGCAGAACGAAGCGCCGGTTGGCGGCGTCGACTTGCGGCACGGCCAGCATGACCGTGCGTTCCCCACCCGCCTCCTCCACCCCCAGCCGCGGCCGGCCCGCGTTGAGCGCCTCGGCGACAGTTACTTGCTGCGCGGGCGTGAGGGCGGCTACGGCGGTCGCATCATCGCTGAAGACGCCCGCCTCCGTGATCAGGACGATCTCGCTGAAGCGCGGCGAGCGCTCCAGCAAGCGGCCTAACGCGTCCGACTTGACCGCCGGTTCGGCCGCCGCCAGCGCCGGATCGGCGGCGGATTGGGTCAACTCGTCGACCAGGGCGCGTTGCAGCGTCCCCAGCCGGACGGCGACGGTGTCGGCGTTGAAGGCCATCTGCTCGGCCAGCGCGCGCGCCGCCGCCCGCCCGGAGAGGATAAAGGCAACAATGGCGCTGAGCAGCAGGACCACGGCGGCAAAGGACAGGAACGCGGCCACGATCTGGCGCTGGAGGCTGCGGTGCAGCGGCGAGGGAACGAGGCCGCGATCGGGCCGCCACTGCGGGGCGATCCACAGCCCAATGGCTGTCAAAATCCCACCGACTAAGCCCTCCAACGCCAACGGCAGGAGGCTGCTACCGCCCAGAAAGAGGGCGAGATCGAGCGCGCCGAGAAAGCTGGCGCGCGGCACAGCGCTGATGAACACGTGCAGGCCCACAAAGAGGGCCAGCGTCAGCCGCCCGGCCACGGCGGCCGTCACCGGGTGGCGCAGGACGCGGAAGAGCTGTCCGGAGTAGTTCTGGCGCAGCAGAGCGGCCGACAGCCCGGCAGCCAGACCGCCGGCGAGGATGTCTACCGGCGCGCCCGTCTGGCCCAGTGCCCGGCCAAGCCCGGCCAGCAAGCCCACGACGATGGCCGCCGGGGTATTCAGCGCCGCTCCGGCCAAAAGGGCAGGCACAGCGGCGAACAGGGCCACCGCGTTCGTCGCCGGGTGGTCGCGCAGGATGGCGTTGGGCCAGGGTAGAACCAGCGGGAGGAGTTGGCTCAGCAGCGGCGCGGCGAGGCAGAGAACGAGGAAGAGCGCCCACTGCGACCGCGAT
>NZ_JAYRVJ010000381.1:0-4046 GCF_041918635.1 Promineifilum sp. (SeqCode) | reverse complement strand
GTTGGCGGGGTTGGAGGTGGTCGGTGCAGGCGCAACTCACTTCGGAAAGTGGGTCGCACCTGAGGCGATTGTGCATGGCAGCACCGTCGCCACCAACGCCCTGCTGGAGCGGCGCGGGGCGCGGACGGCGCTCATCGCCACAGCCGGCTTCGCCGACGTGTTGGAGATCGGCCGCCAGAACCGGCCCGACCTCTACGCCCTCGTCCCACAAAAGCCGCCGCCGCTCGTGCCTCGCGCCTGGCGCTTCGAGGCGCAAGAGCGGCTGAGCGCGGCTGGTGAGGTGCTGCGCCCGCTGGACGTGGCCGCCCTGGCCCCCGTCCTGGCCCAGTTGGCCGCCGAGGGCATCGAGTCGGTCGCCGTCTGCCTGCTTTTCTCCTTCCTGCGGCCGGCGCACGAGCGGGCCATCGCCGCGGCCATCACCGACGCCCTGGGGCCGGACGCGCCCCATATTTCCCTCTCCGCCGACATCCTGCCTGAATACCGCGAGTACGAGCGCACGGCGGCAACGGTCATCAACGCCTACGTCGCGCCGCTGATGAGCCGCTACCTGGCGCGGCTGGCCGCCGGCGTCGCCCCGCGCCGGCTGGCCGTCATGCAGAGCAACGGCGGGGTCATCGACGCGGCCCTGGCCGGGGCGCAGGCGGCGCGCACGGCGCTGTCCGGGCCGGCGGGCGGGGTGGTGGGGGCATTACATGTGGCGGCGGGCAGTGGGCAGTGGGTAGTCAGCAGTCAGCAGTCAGCAATAAGTGGTAGGGAAGTCAGGGACTCAGACATTATTACGTTCGACATGGGCGGGACGAGCACCGACGTGGCCCTGTGCCCCGGCCGCGCGCCGATCACGACCGACGGCGAGATCGCCGGGCTGCCGCTGCGGCTGCCGCTCATCGACATCCACACCGTCGGCGCGGGCGGCGGCAGTCTGGCCCGGGCCGACGCCGGCGGGGCCTTGCGCGTGGGGCCGGAGAGCGCCGGCGCGTCCCCCGGCCCGGCCTGCTACCGCGCCGATTACGACACGTGGCGGGCGGCGCTGGACGCCCACTTCGCGCCCGGCCGGGCCACGGTCAGCGACGCCAACCTCGTGCTCGGCCGGCTGGACGCGGCCCACTTCCTGGGCGGCGGCATGCGGCTGCACGAGGAACCGGCCCGCCGGGCGCTGGCGACGCTGGCCGCCGACCTGGGCGCGCCCTCGCCGGAAGCGGCGGCCTGGGGCGTCGTGCGCGTCGCCAACGCCAACATGGAGCGGGCCATCCGGCGCATCTCCGTCGAGCGGGGCCACGACCCGCGCCGCTTCACGCTGGTGGCCTTCGGCGGCGGCGGGCCGCTCCACGCCTGCGAGCTGGCCGCCGCGCTGCGCATCCCGCGCGTGCTCGTGCCGGAGACGCCGGGCGTGCTGTCGGCGCTGGGCATGCTGGTGGCCGCGCCGGCCCGCGACTACTCGCGCACGGTCATGCGGCCGGCGGCTGAAGCGACGGGTGAATGGCTGGCCGGGGCGTTCGCGCCGCTGGTCGAGCGGGCGCGGGCCGACATGGCCGCGGAGACGCGGGCCGCGGAGACGCGGGCCGCCGAGGGCCACGACCCGGCGGCGCTGGAACTGCGGCACGCGCTGGATGCTCGCTACGTGGGCCAGTCGCATGAGTTGAGCGTCCCCTACGCGCCGGGGGAGGGCGCGGCCGAGGTCGCCGCCGCCTTCCACGCCGCCCACGCCGCCCGCTACGGCTACGCCCGGCCGGAGGCGGCGGTGGAGATCGTCACGTTGCGGCTGACGGCCGTCGCGCCGGCCGCGCCGCCGTCCTGGCTGGAGCGCCCATCCGGCGGTCCCGACCCGGCCGCGGCCCTGCTGGGCGAGAAGCCGGTCTGGTTCGCGGACGAAATCGCCGGCGAAAGCGGCGCGGGCTTCCAGCTGGCCCGCCTCTACGACCGCGCGCGGCTGCGCCCCGGCCACGTCATTGAGGGGCCGGCGGTCATCTTCCAGTACGACACGACGACGCTCATCCCCCCCGCCTGGACGGCCATCGTCGACCGCCGCGCCAATCTCCTATTAGGGACTAGGGGTTAAGACTAGGGGCTAGGGACTAGGGACTAGGGGCTAGGGGAGAGCGCCCTTCCCTGGAACCTTTCTTCCCTAGCCCCTAACCCCTAGCCCCTACCCCCTATTATGTAACGAGTGTATTAGTAGACGCCCCACAGGCCGGCCGTTGCCCTTATAATACGATAGTTACTGATAGCTGCCGCGGCGTCCCTGCCCTTTGCATCCCTCTTCGCGGCTCACGGCTCTGCTTGGAGCTTCCAAATGTGTTACCACATCTATAAGCCGTTCCGTTCGTAGTTAGGCAATTCATTGCCGTTCTTACGGCTGGGGAGAAGAACGGCAATGAATTGCCTGACTACACTTGTAGCGCGGGTTGCCGGCCCGCCTCCCCAGGCCGTAAGAGGCGGGTTGCCAACCCGCGCTACAAGTGGGAAGAACGGTACTGAATGGCCTGACGACTAACCAGTAAGGAGAGCAAGTTATGTCAAACAAGTCTGTCCGTTTCATCGCCCCGCTCCTGGCTGTGGTGGGAGCGCTGTTGTTGCTGGCCCTGGCCCCCGGCGCGTCGCGCGTGGCGGCCCAGGACAATGCGTGGCGGGCGCGCTACTGGAACAACCGCAACCTGTCCGGCGACCCCATCGTGACACGCAACGAGTCGGCCATCGACAACGATTGGGGCGGCGGCAGCCCCCACGTCCTGGTCAGCGACGACAACTTCTCCGCCCGCTGGGAGCGCAGCTTCAACCTGTCGGCCGGAACCTACCGCTTCACGGCCACCATGGACGACGGTATGCGCGTCTGGGTCAATAACCAGCTGGTCATCGACTCCTGGGTCGATAGCCAGGTGCGCACCCTCACCGCCGACCGGACGTTGAGCAGCGGCGCGAACGCCATCCGCGTCGAATATTACGAGGCGGGGGGCATGGCCGTGGCCCGCTTCCGCTTTGACCTGATCGCTGCCGGAGGCGGCTCCAGCTCCGCCGCGACCTGGCGCGGCGAGTACTTCAGCAACATGGATCTGGCCGGCTCGCCGACCCTGACACGCACCGACGGGGCCATCGACTTCAACTGGGGCGAGGGTTCGCCCGCGTCGAGCATCCCCTCCGACCGCTTCTCGGTGCGCTGGACGACCACGCTCAACTTCAACCCCGGCAGCTATCGCTTCGAGGTCTTCTCCGACGATGGCATTCGCATGTGGGTCAACAACGTGCTCATCATCGACCAGTGGCGCAACCAGTCCGACGGCCGCTTTGCCGCCAACGTAAACCTGGCCGGCGGGGCGACCGCGCTGCGGGTGGAGTACTTCGAGAACGTGGGCCGCGCCGCAGTCAGTGTCGGCTGGAACCCGCCGGCCACCGGCCCGGCGACGGGCGGCGGTAGTACCGGCGGCGGCGGCTCCTGGCGGGGCGACTACTTCAACAACATCTCCCTGTCCGGGACGCCGGCGGCCTCGCGCAATGACGCGGTCATCGACTTCAACTGGGGCAACGGCTCGCCCATCGCCGGCGTCGGCGTCGATCGCTTCTCGGTGCGCTGGACGCGGACGATCAACTTCCCGGCCGGCACGTACCGCTTCGACGTGTTCTCCGACGACGGCATCCGGCTGTGGGTGAACAACCAGCTGCTCATCGACCAGTGGCGGCAGCAGTCCGACGGCCGCTTCAGCGCCAGCATCACCCTACCCGGCGGCAACACGCCGCTGCGCGTGGAGTACTTCGAGGACACCGGCCGCGCCGCCGTGTCCGTGTCGTGGAACCCGCCGGTCACCGGCGGCGGCCCGGGCACCGGCGGCACTACGCCGCCCATCACGGGGCCGACGGCCACGGTGACCGGCACGGGCGGGGCGCGCCTGAACATCCGCAGCGCCCCGGGCGGCTCGCTCATTGTGGGCGAGCAGCTGGCGTTCAATCAGACGGTGGGGTTGACCGGCTTCCGCTCGGCCGATAGCGGGTGGGTGGAGGTCTTCAAGCCGGCCGGCGGCACGGGCTGGGTCAGCGCCCGCTACGTGACCACCTCC
>NZ_JAYRVJ010000380.1:0-4453 GCF_041918635.1 Promineifilum sp. (SeqCode) | reverse complement strand
TCGCTCCTTACCCGCCTTTTCCACCTGCTCCTGACCGGCGGCAACCCCGACTTGCGCCCCAGCGCGTACTTCATCCGCACCACCGGCGGACAAACAATTATGAATTAGGAATTATGAATTATGAATGGACCTGCGTTCCGGGTTCGTAATTCATAATTCATAATTCATAATTTTATGTTCTACCTCTTCCACGGCCCCGACACCTACCGCCAGCGTGAGGCGCTCGCCGCCGAGCTGGCCAAGCTGGGCGATGCCGACATGTTGTCGCTCAACACGACGCGCCTGGCCAGCCGCGTCAGCTTTGCCGAGCTGCAAGGGGCGTGCGACGCCATGCCCTTCCTGGCCCCGGCGCGCGTGGTCATCGTGCAAGACCTCTTCGTCACCGTGCCCGACAAGGCGTTCATGGACAAGCTGGAGGCTTATCTGCCGGCGCTGCCGCTCACGACGCGCCTCTTCTTCCTGGAAGCCCAGGCATTGACCGACAGCCACCGCATCATCCGGCTGGCGGCGAAACAGAAGATCGGCGAGGTGCGCCAATTCCAGCCCCTGAAGGACAACGACCTAGACCGCTGGATTCAGGCGCGCGCGGCGGACAAGGGCGGGCGCATCGCTCCTCAGGCGGCCCACCTGCTGGCGGAGCACGTCGGCGGCGGCAACCTCCAGGCGCTCAGCAACGAGATCGAGAAGCTGACGCTCTACCGCGGGCCGGGCGCGACCATCGAGGCGGCCGACGTGCAACTGCTGTCGCCCGACGCGGCCGAGGCCAGCATCTTCCCCCTGATGGACGCCATCGGCGGCCGGCAGGCGGTCGCGGCGGCCAAGCTGTTCCAGGAGAAGCTGAACGAGGGGGCGGAGCCGTTCCTGCTCTTCTCGATGATCATCCGCCAGTTCCGGCTGCTCATCCAGACGCGGGCGCTGCTGGATGGGGGAGAACGGCCAGCGGGCGTGGCCGCGCAACTTCACGTCCCGATCTTCGTGGCCGACAAGCTGGTCCGGCAGGCTCGCGGCTACAGCCTGTCACAGTTAGAGCACATCTACCGCCGCTTGCTGGAGATCGACGTGGAGGCCAAGACCGGCCGGGCCGACTTGCTGACGGCGCTGCACTTGTTGGTGGCGGGGTTGACGGTGGAGCAGTGAGCAGTAAGAAGTAAGCAGTAGGTCAGTCGCTAGTCACGAGACCGACCTACTGCTTACTTCTTACTGCTTACTGAATACTATACGTCACCTGCACCTGCACCTGGTAGCTCAATTGCCCAGGGGAGATGCCGGGGTTGGCGATGGCCGATTCGGCCACAGCCATGCCGCCGCCCAGACCGAGGGGCGTGATCGGCTGGCCGACGACTTCGCTGATCACCCGCACCTCGCCCAACGTCACGTTGCCCAGTTCGGCCAGAGACGCGGCGCGCTTGGCGGCGTCGGCCATGGCGTTGGCGCGGGCTTCCGCTTCCAGCGCGGCCGGGTCGGCCACGGAGAAGTTGACGCCGTAGATGGCGTTCGCGCCCGCCTCGGTGACGGCGCTCAACACGTCGCTGATGATAGCCAGATCGCGAATCTTGACGTTCACCTGGTTGCTGACGCGGTAACCGGCAATACCCTCCGGCCCCTTCTCGCCGTAGATCTGCTCAGCGTAGAGCGAGTAGTTGGTCGTCTGGATGTCCTCATCGGCGATGCCGGCCTCGGCCAGAGCGGCCATCACCCGGTCGAGCGTGGTCTGGTTCTGCGTCGTCGCCTCGCCCACCGACGGGGCGAAGGAATCGACGCCGACGATCACGGTCGCCTGGTCGGGCTGGCCGAAAGCCGTGCCCTGACCGACGACGGTGATGCCGTTGCCGCTGACGGCCGCCTGCTGGGCAGGAGCGGCTGCCTGGCCGCCCGGGGCCGCGTTGCAGGCCGCCAGCGCCAGACCGAGCACCAGGACAAACAACATAGCGATTGCACTCTTCTTGTTCAACATTTCGTTCAACATCATCATACTCCTTCCATACCGATGGTACTGATAATGAGACGCCTTGTTTTCCGGATTGGTTCCCGCTGCGTGGCAAATTGGTGGATAATCGGGGTACATGACTGACGCGATGCCCACTACCGACAACATCATCCTAACCGGCTTCATGGGCACGGGCAAGACGACCGTCGGCCGGCTGCTGGCCGAGCGCCTGGGCCGGCCCTTTGTGGACACCGATGAGTGGATCGTCGCCCGCGCTGGCCGCGCCATCGCCGACATCTTCCGCGAGGAAGGCGAGGGGCGCTTCCGCGAGTGGGAGGCGCGCGCGGCTGACGAGTTATCGCAGGAGCGCGGCCTGGTCATCGCCTCCGGCGGCCGGCTCATGCTCGACCCCGATAACGCCGCCACACTGGGGCGCAGCGGCCCCGTCCTGTGCCTGACGGCTGACCCGGCCGAGATCATGGCCCGTGTGGCCGCCGACGAGACCAAGCGCCCCTTGCTGGCCGGTGACGACGCCCCGGCCCGCGTGCGCGCCCTTCTGCAACAGCGCGCTGCCGCCTACGCCCGCTTCCGCGCCGTGCCCACCGATGGCCGGACGGCCGAGCAGGTCGCTGACGACATCGCGGCGGCGCTGGCCGGCGGGCTGCGCGAGACGCTGCCCGTGCGCCACCCCGGCGGGACGTACAACGTCATCGTCGGCGAAAACCTGCTAGCCGGCGTGCTGGCGCTGGCCGGGGTGGATGGCCCGGCGGCCATCATCACCGACAGCGTCGTCGGGCCGCTGCACGCCGGGCGCATCCAGAAACCGAGTTTCTTCGAGAAACTCGGTTTCTCCAATGACCTGCCCACTCTAACGATGCCCGCCGGCGAACAGCACAAGCACCTCGACACCGTCCGCGCCCTCTACGACGGGCTGCTGGCCGCCGGGCTGGACCGGCACACGACGATCCTGGCGCTGGGCGGCGGCGTGGTGGGGGACGTGGCCGGCTTCGTCGCCGCCACCTACCTGCGCGGCGTCGACTTCGTGCTCTGCCCGACGAGCCTGCTGGCGATGGTGGATGCCAGCATCGGCGGCAAGACGGGCGTGGATCTGCCACAGGGCAAGAACCTGGTCGGCGCGTTCAAGCAGCCGCGCGCCGTGCTGGCCGATGTGGGCGCGCTGGCAACGCTGCCGCCGGGCGAGTTCACCGCCGGGCTGGCCGAGGTCGCCAAGCACGGGCTGATCGCCGACCCGGTGCTCTGGCAGCGGCTGCTGATGGAAGAGTGGGCCATCAACCCGCGCCAGATCGCCGAAGACCGGCTGCTGCGGATGGGGCTGCAATCGCTGGTGACGCAGGCTATACGGGTCAAGCGGGACGTGGTAGAGGAAGACCCGTATGAGGCCGGGCGGCGGGCCGTGCTCAACCTGGGCCACACCTTCGGCCATGCGGTGGAGCAGGTTTCCGGCTACCGCGTCCGTCACGGTGACGCAGTGGCGATGGGTCTGGTCGCGGCGGCGCACCTGTCGGCGGCGCTGGAGGAGTGCCCGCCCTCGCTGCCCAAGCTGGTCGAAATGACGCTGGCGCGCCTGGGCCTGCCGACGCACATCCCGCCGTCGCTCGACCCGGCGACGCTCTACGCGGCCATGGGAACTGACAAAAAGAAGCGCGCCGGGCGGTTGCGCTTCGTGCTCATCCACGACGTGGGCGACGTCTTCGTCAGCGACCGCGTGCCGCCCGAGGCGGTGATGGAAGCGTTAGAGGCAGTGCGCGCATAAGAGCGGTCAGTGGTATGGGCGGGTTTGAAACCTGCCCCTACCACTGACCACTGTAAGGAGAACCCATGCGAATCCTCGTCCTACACGGGCCGAACTTGAATCTGTTGGGGCAGCGGGAGCCGGAGGTATACGGCCGGTGGACGCTGGCGGAGATCAACGAGGCGCTGATCGAGCAGGCGACGAAGACCCAGACGGAACTGCGCATCATGCAGTCGAACCACGAGGGGGTGCTCATCGATGCCATCCACGACGCGCGTATCTGGGGGCAGGGCATCCTGATTAACCCCGGCGCGTTTACCCACTACAGCTACGCCCTGCGCGACGCCATCGCCGCGGTCGGGCTGCCGGCGGTGGAAGTGCATCTGTCGAACGTCTATGCCCGCGAGGCGTTCCGGCACAAGTCGGTTATCGCGCCGGTGTGTATCGGGCAGATCAGCGGCTTCGGCTGGCGCAGCTACCGATTGGGGTTGATGGCGTTGTTGGATCACCTGCTGGACTAACGCAAGCGGTTCGTAGTCAGGCGATGAATCGCCTGACTACGAACAAAAAGAAAAGACCGGGTCGTTAAACCCGGTCTTTCTTTTGTTTTTATCCCGTAATTGCGATATGGGGTCGGTGAATACGCGATGACACGTTGATGCTACCAGGGCCGAGCGATGAGATGACGATGCTGTGCGACGTTGGCAACGATCAGGGTTCGATGAGACGGCGAACGCTGGGGGGACAGCGATGCCATCCAGGCAGCAACGAGT